>CANQYR010000016.1 GCA_947628125.1 uncultured Bacilli bacterium | reverse complement strand
TATAGGAGTATTACCAAACAATCCATTAGCGGTTGATTATTTAGAAGAGTTACAAACAGAAAGATCAAATGAATTAGCCTATGATGATACAGGAGATGCTAATTTAAGGTTTATCGGAGCCACACCAAATAATTATGTATTATTTAATTGTGAAAAGGATGTTGAACCAAGTAAAGAAACATGTGAGACTTGGCGTATTATAGGGGCTATGAATAACATAACCGAGGTAAGTGAAGATGAATTACAAACTGAAACGACAGGTTCACATATAAAAATAATAAGAGATCCATTTGCCACATTACTATCCTGGGATAGTTCAGAAGCAGGTGTAAATAGTGGAATGGGAGTAAATGAGTGGAGCACATCAGATATCGAAAAAGTATTAAATGATGAATATTTAAATAGGCGTACCGGATCAAACTTATGTTATAACGGTTCTAGTAATTCTACAGAGACTTGTCCCGATTGGACAAATATTGGAATAAGGGATGAAGCAAGAAGCATGATAACAAATATAAAATGGAATACCGGAACTTTTAATGCATCATTTGATAGTAGTTTTTATAATAATGCAGAAAAGTTTAATGCTAAGGTAACGTATGAGGCAGAGCGAAGTAATCATAATGGAAAAGAACAATGTGAGGCAAGTGGAGGAAACAATTGCAATGACAACGTCACAAGAACCACAACATGGATAGGAAAAGTGGGCTTAATGTATCCATCTGATTATGGATATGCCATAGGAATAGATGTAAGAGAAACATGTTTAGGAAAATCAATGAATTCATACAATAGTGATAATTGTATGGCGTATGATTGGTTACGAGACGTAAATAATGACCAATTTACAATAACACCAGCGCCTAATTCGTCGAGTGCTGTCAGTGTGTTCAATGTCACCTCTGGCGGACGTGTGGGCAGAAACGCTACTTACGTTGCTTATGCCATCCGTCCAACTGTTTACCTAAAAAGTGATGTTGAAATAGTTCAAAATAATGATGATGATTATGGCTCAATTGATAACCCATTTGTCCTAGAAATGTAGGTGTAGAAATGAAAAATAAGAAAAAAGACATATTAATAATAATAGTAATATTATTAGTAGTAATAACACTAGGAATAACCTATGCCTATTGGCAAGTAAAATTCACCCAAGAAAAAGAAAATATAGTAACAATGAATTGTTTAAAAATAAAGATGGAGAATGAAGATAGCCCCATAAATTTAGAAAAAGCCCATCCCATAAGTGATCAAGAAGGCTTAGCTTTAAAACCATTTACCTTTACATTAAAAAATGAATGTGATAGTTATGCAAGTTATGAAGTAAACTTTGAAATATTAAATACAAGTACATTAAAAAGTGAATATGTAAAAGTAGCCTTAAATGATAAAATATTAGGAACATTAGGAAGTTTAACAAAAGCAGAACCAACAATCAAGGATGAAGGAGAAACATCAAATGAAGCTTACAAATTAAAAGAAGGATATTTAGATAAAAATGAAAGTGTTGATTTTAATTTAAGATTATGGATGGATGGAGCTGTTGAAGATGGCAATGCCACATCAGGAAAAATATTTGAAGGAAAAATAACAATAACTCCATCTTATGAAGAAGAAATACCAAGCAAAGCTGATATGTTATGTGAAGAATATGGTGAAGATAATGCCAATTGTAAATTAATGAGAAAAGCCGAAAGTGACACAACTAATTTAACCTATGATGATACTAAAGATGAAAATCTAAGATATATAGGAGCCACACCAAATAATTATGTATATTTTAATTGTGAAGATAATGCTGTGCAAAGCAGTAGTACCTGTGAAACATGGCGAATTATAGGAGTAATGAATAACGTAACCGAAGTAAGTGAAGATGGTCAAAATAAAGAAACAAATGGAGCGCATATAAAAATAATAAGAAACACAATATTTAATAAATTACTATCATGGGATAGTTCTGCAGCAAATATTAATAGTGGAAAAGGAATAAATGAGTGGAGCCAGGCAGATATCGAAAAAGTATTAAATGATGAATATTTAAATAGACGTACTGGCTCAAATCTATGCTATGATGCTTCTAGCAATACTACAGAAACTTGTCCTGATTGGGCAAATATAGGAATAAAAGATGAAGCAAGAAGCATGATAGCGAACATAAAATGGAATACTGGAACAATGCCAGTAGCATATAGTGATATTTTAATAACAGCAAGTTATATGTATGAGGCAGAGCGAAGTGATCATAATGGAAAAGAACAATGTAGTGGCGGAGCTAATTGTAATGACATCATCACAAGAACGACAACATGGATTGGAAAAGTAGGTTTAATGTATCCAAGTGATTATGGATATGCCGTAGGTGGTGAAGTTAGAAAGACATGTTTAGAGAAAAGAATGACTTTATATAATGTTGATTGCTTCGAAAATGACTGGTTATATATAAATAATTCTCAATGGACAATAACACCAGTGCCTGATTTGGGGTATACTTCTTATGTGTTCCATGTTTATTCAAATGGGTTTGTTACCAGAGATTATGCTAGCGACGCCTATTCTATGCGTCCAACAGTATATATAAAAAGTGATGTCAAAATAAAACAAAATGATGCTGAAGATTATGGCTCTAAAGATAATCCCTTTATCTTAGAATATTAAAAAAGAATTTATTAAAGCTTAGAATTAACTAACTTAATAAATTCATTTTTTATTTCCTCTAATTTTTCTTCTGACTTTGCCTCAAACCTTAAAGTTAAATTAGGACCCGTATTACTAGCTCTAATAAGACCCCAATAATCACCATGCTCAAACCTAACACCATCAATATCTAAAACATTAAGATCCATATTAGCAATCTCTTCTTTTACTTTCTCTACAACCGCAAATTTAGAATCATTAGAACAAGGTATCTTTATTTCGGGTGTTGACACATAATAAGGAATACCATCAAGCATCTCACTAAAAGTCTTATCTGATTTTGTTAACATCTCACAAATCCTTAACCCATCATAAATACCACTACAAATCTCTAAATTCCGGTCATTAAAGAAAATATGACCCGATAATTCACCGCCAAGTAAAATACCTTCCTCCTTCGTTTTGGCCTGTGTATAACTAGTACCCGTTCTACACATCACCACCTTGCCACCTAAATTTTTCACCTCATCAATTAAAGCTTTCGAACACTTAACATCGCACAAAATGCGCTTATCATTAAAAGTACTAAGTAAATTCCTTGCGGCCACTAATAAAATTTTGTCAGCCATAATATAATTACCATTCTCATCAATAATACCTAAACGATCACCATCTCCATCATAAGCTATACCTAAATCTGCCTTTCTTCTAAGAACCTCTTCTTTTAACATAGCCATATTTTCTTCCACCGCTGGATCAGGATGATGATTAGGAAAAGTACCATCACTTACATCACAAATATAATAAGCCTCAATACTAGGAAACATAGCCATAACATCTTTAATAATTGTTGTTGTAACACCATTACCAGGATCAATAACAACCCTAATCTTTTTAGAACCTAAATCAATATTTTCCCTAATATAATTAAGATAATCATCTCTAATACTTCTTTTTTCTAACAAACCCTGCCCATGCAAAAAATTACCCCTTAAAGTATAATCCTTAAAATTTTCAATCATTTGCCCCCGCGCATTAGCTAAAAAATCAAACGAAAACTTAAAACCATTATCATCCTTTGGATTATGACTTGCTGTCACCATAATACCCAATGCCTTTTCCTTATACCTACCTAAATAATGCATAGGCGTCGTAACAAGACCATGATCAATAACATTAATATTACTATCCAATAACCCCCTAACTAAAGCCTCATGAATAGAAGTGCTAGAAATTCGGTTATCATAACCAACAACACACTTCTTTTGGTCCAAAACTTCCTGCAAATAAGAACCATAGCTAAGCCCAATAGTATAAGCCATATCTTCATTTATTTCTAAAGGATAAACACCTCTTATATCATACGCTTTAAAAACACTTTCATCCATTAAAATTACCCCATCTCATACTTTAATCATAGCATATCTAAACATAAATATGACAACAAAATTATTTTTATTTGACACTTGCTTATTTTTTTTGTAATATTATTTTAGATAATAAAGAAAGGTTATGAAGCAATGCAAAAAAATAACAATGAAGTAGAAATTTGGGAAAAAATTAATCCCGAATTTAAAAATCTAAGCGAAGAGCAAATAATTAACGTTTTAAAACGTGAACATAAAATAAAACAAGTAATCAAAAAAAGAAAACAAGAAATAGCCGTTAATATTGGCCTTGTTTTAGCAAGCATTTCCATGGGCGCGGTAGGTTTCTGGGGCGTATCTAATATAGCCGATGGCCTTAAAAAAGGCATCGCCTTACAAGAAGTAAACGATGACGTCTTAAAAATAATTAACGACAATAGCCGCATAATAATAAATGAAGAAACAAGTAAATCATACCCCGCCTTAAACCATGAACAAATCGCCAAAAAAATGGATGAAGAATTTGAAAAATCACAAATGAACGGCGAACTATATTTAAACGTCTTAAACGCCACATTAACAGATCCTGAATATAACATGCCCTACATACTAACATCAATGGACCCAAGTAATTCCTTAGATGCTAAAAACTTCCTAGAATATGTCCAAAAAAATGGCTTTCAAAGCATCGATGAGTCCTATGATGCCCTTGCCGAATATAACTACACTTTTAATAAAGGAGGAAAAAAATTACAATGAACGATGAAGTTTCCGTTATCAAATTAGATGACAATCAAGATTACGTTGTCCTAGAAAAAATAACCATGCAAAATCAAGACTATCTAATTTTATTTTTAGAAGAAGATCCCCGCAAAATAATGTTTGTCTCTTATGATGAAAAAGAAAAAACCGTTACCGAAGTAACATCAAAACCTATACTAAATAACCTTTACGTTCAATTCTATCAAAGACACCCCGAATACCAAAACTAGCAAAACTAGTTTTTTTTAACCCCAAAAAGTATTAAAACTAAATAATCAATCATATAATGGTTAACTAGAAAGGGTGATAATTTTGAAAAATGTAATACCTTTTACCAAAGAATTAGAATTTGATACAAAGGTAAGTGAAATAACCAGCATCTCACTAGAAAGAGAATTTAATGTCAAAGATGAAACCATCGAAGGAAACTTACTCATAAATGGCGAATACAAAAGCCACGAAGTAAGCGTCAATATCTTGCCATTTGACTTTAAAATTCCATTTTCCATATCCATACCATCAAACACCATTTTAGATACCATTAGCCTGGAAATAAGCGACTTTGCCTATGACATAATTGATGACAATAAAATAAAAGTCCACATCGAACTAGAGCTTTTCTTTAACGAAGATGAAGAAGAAAGAAATATAGATATCGATGACTCCCAAGAAATTATGTCCTTAATTGAAGAAAACTTAAACGAACAAGAAGAAGTGCCAATTGAAGAACCTAAAATAGAAGAACCTAAAGAGGAACCTAAAATAGAACCAAAAGTAGAAGAAGAAACTATAGTTACAAACGAAAATATCTTAGAAACCAAAGATGAATACATGACCTACCATATCCATATCGTAAAAGAAAACGAAACCATCGAAACCATATGTGCCCAATACAACGTCACCGAAAGCTTCTTAAAAGAATACAACGACATCAATAGCTTAAATGTAAACGATAAAATATTAATCCCATTTGAAAATGAATAAACAAAGCATCGAACTAATTAAAGAAACCTATAAACCATATAAATATACCATCAAAGGCCATGCCCATATCCTAAAAAGCACCAGTAACGACATAGTTGTCAAAGAAAAAAAACGCAACACAAGAGAACTATATGACTACCTACTAAGTAGAAAATTCAATAACTTTCCCATGCTCCTTGATGATTCCAAACAAGATGTAGAAATATTTGAATACATTGAAGATACCAAAATGCCCAAAGAACAAAAAGCCACTGACCTAATTAAAATAATCGCCACCTTACACCAAAAAACTAGCTACTACAAAGACGTAACCAAAGACGAATACCAAAAAATATATGACATGCTAAAAGAACAAATCGACTACTTAAAATACTACTATGACACCACCTTTGATGAATTTTTTAAAGAAGTTTACCCCTCACCAAGCCATTACTTTCTAATGTGTAACATCTCCAAAATTTTAGCCAGCTTTGACTTTGCTAGCCATGAACTAGAAACATGGTTTGAACAAACATCCAAACTAAATAAATATAGAGTTTGCCAAATCCATAATAAACTATCATTAGAACATTTTCTAAAAAGCGATAAAGAATGCCTAATAAACTGGGAAGACTCAAGAACTGATAGCCCCGTCTTAGACCTTGTTTCCTTCTATAAAAAAGAATACTTTGAACTTCCTTTCCAAACCATATTAGAAACTTATTTAAACATCAATCCACTTTCCGATGAAGAAAAAAAACTATTCTTTATAACCATATCCATTCCCTTTAAAGTCGACTTTAACGACAGCGAATTTAAAGTATACCAAAATATTCGCCAAGTACTAGACTACGTTTATAAAACCGAAGAACTAATAAGGCCATACTATACGAAACAAGAAGAATAACAAAAGCAAAATCTCTAAAAACAAAACAAAAATATTAAAACGTAAAGGCAAAATTAAAGTAATAATAATCTGATAAAAAATAAGCGTACATAAAATAAAAATGGCTAAAACACTAATAAAACTATTATGGGGTCTTTTCATTTAAAATCACCTTTCTTTTTATTATATGAAAAACATTTTCGATTGTTCTAGCCCCTGTCAATAAAGTGTCTCATACTTTGCAAAAACACCACAACTAGTTTATAATTAATATGGTGAGTATTATGGCAAAAAAGAAAAAAACAAGTGCAAGTGAAAAAGCAAATACTTTTGGCTACAGTGTCGAACTAGTTGGCTTAATATTAATATTAATTGGCCTTATTGGCTTTGGCTTTGGACCCGTAGGCGCCTTAATAAAAAAATTTGCAATGTTTTTACTAGGTGAGTGGTGGCCAGTTGTTCTTCTTCTTACCCTCATACTAGGCTTTTTCATGCTTTTCAAAAGAAAAATGCCAAAATTCTTAACCCCAAGAATGATTGGCTTATACCTAATAATCATCGTTATTTTAATAATGAGCCATTTAAACTTTGTTAAACTATCAACATCTGCTAGCAAAATATTTGAAAACACCTTCCAAAACTATATGGACCGCATCGCATCTATTGGCGTAACAAACGCCGTGTCAACATCCGGCCAAACATCAATTAGCATCGGTGGTGGCCTAATTGGTGCCTTATTTAGCTTCTTAAGTGCCTCCTTATTTGGCCTTAACGGCACATACATCATCCTAGTATTCTTAACCATCTTTGGCATCGTCATGCTCTTTAATGTCAATCTATCTGACATATTAAATAAAATAGTCCTTACCTTCCGCACAGCCCGTGAAGAAAGCGAAAACCAAAATGATGCGGCCGAAAGATCCATTGCCTTAGAAAAAAGACTAATGGCTACTGAAGAAAAAGAAAATTTTGACGACTATGAAATAACCCAAATAAATACCAAAGAAAAAGAAGTAGAAGAACCAATCGAAGAAAAAGAACCCCGCCTTATCATGCCTGATTTGCCAAACGCTAACCCTAACGCCCCAACAGTAAACCTAAACTATAAACTTCCACCAATGAGCATACTAGATGATCCCGAACGTTCCAAAAAAACTAACTCTAATCAATTTTTAATCAATAACAAACAAAACCTAGAAAGAGTATTAAAAGACTTTCACATCACCGGCAAAGTAGTAGACATTCACATGGGCCCAAGCGTTACCCAATTTGAACTAACCGTTCCAAGCGGCACCAAAGTAAGTAGAATAAGCTCCATTAATAAAGAAATAGCTCTAGCCCTAGCGGCGAAAGACGTACGAATCGAAGCACCAATCCCTGGCAAAAGCACCATCGGCATCGAAATACCTAACCAAACTATTGCCCCCGTTAAAATTAAAGAAATACTAAGTAGTAAACAAATACTAAATAATAAAAGTGGAATATGGGTTGCCCTAGGCAAAGATATAATGGGTACCCCAAAAGGTGGCGACCTAACCAAAATGCCCCATCTATTAGTAGCTGGATCAACTGGTTCTGGTAAATCTGTCTGCATAAATAGCATCATAAACTCCATCTTAATGCGCTACCGCCCTGATGAAGTAAAACTCCTACTAGTTGACCCTAAAAAAGTTGAACTATCTAACTATAACGGTGTCCCTCATCTAATGTGCCCCGTTGTCAATGACCCAAAAAAAGCTAGCATGGCCTTACAAAAAATAGTCGTAGAAATGGATAGAAGATACAACGTCTTTGCCGATGTAGGCGTCAAAAAAATCGATGACTACAACGCCAAAATCGATGAAGAAAACGATAACGATCCATCTCTTCATAAACCAAGAATGCCTTACATAATTGCCATCATTGATGAACTAGCCGACTTAATGCTAGTTGCCAGTAAAGAAGTCGAAGAAAGCATCATGCGTATTACTCAATTAGCAAGAGCAGCCGGTATCCATCTAATCGTTGCCACCCAAAGACCATCAACCGATGTCATAACCGGCGTCGTAAAATCTAACATCCCATCAAGAATTAGCTTCGCCGTTGCCTCAAACATTGACTCAAGAACCATATTAGATAGCCCTGGTGCCGAAAAATTACTTGGTAAAGGGGACATGCTTTACCTACCAATGGGAGAAAACCATCCTATAAGAATCCAAGGCTGCTTTATATCTGATGATGAAATACGCCGCGTAATTGATGCTGTCTGCGCAGAGCAAGTTGCCATGTACGATGAATCTTTAGTCAAACTAAATGAAACACCTTTATCTAAACTAGAAGAAGATAGCGAATACGATGAACCAATGTATGATGAAATAGTTGACTTTGCTGTGAGCACTGGCAAAATAAGTGCCTCCTTAATTCAAAGAAGATTTCGATTTGGCTATAACCGGGCTGCTCGAGTAATTGATCTACTAGAAAAAAGAGGCATCATCGGCCCAGCCAATGGCTCCAAACCACGCGAAGTTTTAAGAACAAATGAAAAAGAAGAAACCAAAGAAGAGTAATCTTTTTTTTCTTTGCATTCTAAAAAAAAGATGATACAATGTTTTAGAAAGTGGTGACAAAATGGAATTTCTTTCTTTTTTTGCTAAAAGAGGCATAACAATAAAAAATAAAAAACTTATGCAAATGGCTTTTACCCATAGCTCATACTCCAACGAAAATCATACCCAAAATTATGAACGCTTAGAATTTTTAGGCGATGCAGTCTTAGAACTAATTACCAGTGAATATTTTTATCTGCACACCAATTTAAAAGAAGGCCAAATGAGTAAAATAAGAGCTAGTTTTGTTTGTGAAAACGCCTTAGCAACATACGCCAAAAACATTGGCTTAGATAAATATATACTAGTAGGCAAAGGCCAAAAACAAAATGTCAACGACACCATCATTGCCGATGTCTTTGAAAGCGTATTAGGCGCCATATACCTTGACTGCGGCTTTAACATAGCCAAAAAATACATCGATGAAATAATACTTCCTTATATCAAAAATGATGTTCATTTCTTAAAAGACTACAAATCCCTTTTACAAGAACTAGTCCAAACCGATAAACAAAGCCTATCTTATGAACTAGTAAGCGAAACAGGCCCAGCCCACGCTAAAGAATTTGTCATCAAAGTTTTAATTGATGGCATCACATATGGCCAAGGTAAAGGCAAAAGCAAAAAAGAAGCCGAGCAAAACGCAGCCTATGATGCCTACCAAAAAAGAGCAAAGTAGGGTGAAAAAATGAAGTTAAAAAAATTACGAATTGATGGTTTTAAATCCTTCGCCGATAAAGTAGAATTTGATTTTAAAAGCCCCATAACCGCCATCGTTGGCCCCAATGGCTCCGGCAAAAGTAATATAGTCGATGCCATACGCTGGGTTTTAGGGGAGCAATCACTTAAATCCCTACGCGGTGGCAAAGAAATGTGCGATGTCATCTTTAAAGGAAGCGAAACAAGAAAGCCCCTAAAAAGAGCCTCAGTTGCCTTAGAATTTGATAACCAAGAACATTTTTTAAACACCAACTTTGAAACCGTTGAAGTAAAAAGAGTCCTATATCATACTGGTGAAAGCGAATACTACCTAAATAATGCCAAAGTAAGACTAAAAGACATCTATGATTTGTTTTTAGATAGTGGCATTGGTAATAACTCTCTAAACATTATTACCCAAGGTGCCGTCGAAAAAATCATCACAGCCAAACCAATTGAAAGACGAATAATTATTGAAGGCTCTAGTAAAGTCTTAAAATATAAAACCAGAAAAGCCGAAAGCTTAAAAAAATTAGCCAGTGCAAGTGACAATTTAGAAAAAGTTGACCTCATCATTAACGAATTAAAATACAACCTTGAACCATTAGAAAAACAAAGCAAGGAAGCTAAAGAATACCTAGAAATAATCAAAAACTATGAAGACCTAGATAAAGCTTTAACAACCAAAGATATCCAAAAACATTATGATAACATCGAAAACATTAAAAATAAAAAACAAGAACTAAACAACCAAAAATTAGTATTAGAAACCACAAACAATAGTGACATTGAAAAACTAAAACTAAATAACCTTCAAATCGATGAAGAATTAGAAAAACTAAACAAACAATACAACTTAATATCTGAGCAACTATCCGAAGTCCTAAGTGAAAAAACAATTTTATTAGAAAGAAGTAAATACACCATCGACTCTAGTAAAGTTGATGAAGCCTTCTTAGCCTTAACAGAAAAGAAAAATAACTATATCAAAAAATTACAACTAAACCAAAACAACTTGCAAACCAAAAAAGAAACAAAAACTAATATTCAAAACGAACTAGATAAATTAAACAATGACTTAATGCTTAAAGAAAATAAAAAACGCAACCTCGATATAGTTTACCAAAATAAAATTAGAGAAGAAGTCGAAACCGAAAACAAAATAAAAATTTTAAAAAATGCCATTGAAATGGGCCAGTCTATTCCTAACGCTGTAAAAAATGTCTTACATAATCCTAGGTTAAATGGCATATGTGGAACAATAGGCCAACTATCAAATGTCAAAAACGAATACTCCAAAGCTATCGACGTTGCTTTAGCATCAGCCCAAAATTTTGTTGTTACTAAAACTACCGAAGATGCTAAAGTAGCCATTAATTATCTAAAAGAAAGCCACTTAGGCCGTGTGACTTTTTTCCCCATAAACGTTATAAAGCCTCGTAAACTACCTGATGATGTATTAAAAACCATCCAACAAAAAAAAGGCTTTGTAAGCATTGCCAGTGACATCGTCTCATGTGCTAGTGAATATAAAAATATCATTGAAAACCAACTAGGCAACGTCATCATCGCTAAAGACTTAGATAGCATGCAAACAATTGCTAAAGAATATAACTATGCCTATAAAATAGTCACTTTAGATGGTGAGATAAACCACGTAGGAGGTAGCTTAACTGGTGGAAATATCAAAACAACATCAACCTTAAATGATCAACTAGAATTAGAAAATAAAGAAAAACAACTTAAAATAATTGCCAATGATAAAGAAAAAATAACCAAAGAAATAACAGCTATTAATGACGAAATACAAAAAATGCAAAAAGAAAGACAAAACTATCAAGACCAAGACTATACAAATGAAAAAATAATAAATGATCTTACAAGCGAAATAAACGCATTAACAAAAGATATCGAAAACATCGAACTTGAGATGAAAAGAACAAATACCTTATTAAAAGGTAACCAAGAAAAAGAAATATCTTCATTACTTACTAAAGAACAAGAACTAAGCGTTCAAAAAGAATTAATTAATGCCCAGATAGATGAAATAAAAACCAAAAAACAAGATGTAATAACCAAAATCGAAGAAGAAGAACATAACTACAAACAAAAAAGTAGTGAACTTCATAACTTAATAAACGAAATAAATAGCTTGGAGATTGAAAAAAATAAAAGTGAAATGAAAATGGATGCCTTACTAAACCATTTAAATGAAGATTATCATATCACCTATGAAAAAGCTAAAGAAAACTTTATCCTTGATATCGAAGAACAATTAGCCAAAGAAAATCTAATAAACTTAAAAAGAGAACTTCAAAAATATAGCAACGTCAATCTAGGAAGCATTGATGAATACGAAAGAATATCATCCCGCTACGAATTTTTAAACACCCAAAAAAACGACCTAACAACTGCCATCAATGAACTAAACCAAATTATCGAAGAAATGGATGAAAAAATGATCGAACGTTTAACTACAACCTTTGAACAAATCGAAAAAGAATTCTCATTAATCTTCAAAGAAATATTTAAAGGTGGTAAAGGAATGTTAAAACTTACCGAACCAGATAACATCTTAGAAAGTGGGATTGAAATAATCGCTGAACCTCCCGGCAAAAAATTAGGCTCCATATCCTTACTATCGGGCGGTGAAAAAACTCTAACTGCCATTGCCTTATTATTTTCTATACTAAATGTTTTTCCTGTTCCTTTCTGCGTTTTAGATGAAGTAGAAGCTGCCTTAGACGAAGCAAACGTTGACACATTCGGCAAATATCTGCAAACAAATAAAGCCAAAAGCCAATACTTACTAATCACCCATAAAAAAAGAACCATGGAATATGCTGATACTTTATATGGCATCACCATGCAAGAGCAGGGCGTATCTAAAATTGTCGGCGTCAAATTACAATAGGTGAAAATATGCTAAATAACTTAAAAAACAAAATAATATTAATTAGCCACAAAAAATTTGTCTTTCCAAGTCAAATAGATAAAATAGAATTTAAAACCCAATTATATCAATGTCTAAAACAAATTATTATTCAAAAAAAATATATTTTAAACTATTTAAACAATTTGGATAATAAAATATTAACCGAAGAAGATTATAATAAAATCCAAAAACTAAATAACAACTTAAAAAAAATGAACGATAAGTTAGATATTAACAGCGATAATCCTAACCATTACTTAAAATCTTTTAAAATCATTAACAACTATTTTCAAAACTTTAACTTAAAAGAACCTAAATTAGTAACTAAATGCCATTTTTCTGAAGAAGAATATAAAAAGATCACCAAATACCCATCTAATAAAGAACTTGTGTTAGAAAAAATAAGCGAAGGGGCGCCATATCTTGCTTATGAAAGTGAAGCCAAAACATTAAGCTTCATCTTAAAAATGCAAAAATACACCCAAGAATTATACAATAAAGAAATAAAAGCAAAAGATCATGAACTTCAAATAGATAACATTATGCTTGCTAAAAGCATTATCATCTTTTCCAGCAAAATAAATAAATACATGCAAAGCTATACCTATGCCATGGGTAAAGAAGCCAAAAAAGACTACAGCTTACTTACAAAACTCCTAGACATATGCGATGAAAAAGACTTATTCCAAGCTAAACAATATCTAACTAAAGAAGAAGAGCAAATTGCCGCTTTAAATTTAATAATGAAAAAAAGGTCCTAACAGAGAGTGTAAAAAACTTTGTGTAAAGTTACCAATCTATGGTAATAATGATATTAGAGATTGACTATATCAGTCTCT
>CANQYR010000015.1 GCA_947628125.1 uncultured Bacilli bacterium | reverse complement strand
CTTTTTTCAAAAGTTCCACTTTCTGTTTTAACATTTAATAAACCAATAATACGCCAAATCTCATCATTAAAGTAAACATAATTTTTTGGTGTGGCTCCGATAAACCTTAAGTTGTTATCATCTGTTCCATATGCATCACCCACTACTTCTTTGCCATCATAAGCTAGTTCATCAGGTCTTTTTGCTTGGAGTTCTGTTAAAAATTGCTCTACTTCATAAGGAGTAGTTGCAACTTCTTGTTCTACTAAAGTTATTTTGGCACTGAAGTCTTTATCCATAACATCATCAGTTACTTCGGCTTTTTCATCTAGCCAAATATTTATTTCGTAGTCTTTTGTTTCACTGGCATCTAAATAGCCTGATTCTAATATATAGGATTCTTTTGCGTTTTCTAAGGTTCTATCGGTTTTTTCCATGCCTTTTAAGACACCTAGATTTTCACCTTGAAAACTAATGGCTGTAAAATCTTCACTTAAAGTTGTATTATTTAAAACTTCTAAATTCATCTGATACTTTGCTTGGCTATCACATTCATTTTTAATTTGGAATTTATAAGGTGTTAGATTTTGTTTGGCCTCACTTTCGGTCATAGGAAACGTATTTTCTAAAGAAATGGTATTTCCTTTACTTATTATTGACACATTTATGCATAAAGTTTTACCAATATTATATCCGGTTTGTTCTTTGATATTTGACCATAATGAGAACGTAATTCCAATACCAATTAAGACTACTGCACTTACAATAATAGTTATCAAAAACACCCTTTTTTTCATTATTTTCCCTCACTTTTAAATAATATAACCAATCGCGCTGGAATTCATTCAAAAACTAACACGACATATTATGTCATGTTTATCATATCATAGGAATATAACAATTACAATACAAAATATGACATTTCATGTCGTGTTAAAATTTATAAAAATATGACAAAATATGTCGTAGGTGATGGGATGGTAAAGGAATATCGTTTAAAGAAGAAATTGACACAGGAACAGTTAGCTGAGCTACTAAATATTTCTACTAGACAACTTCAAAGAATCGAAAAAATGGAAACTAATACAACTTTAGAAACCTGGCGAAAACTAAAAAATATTTTAGAAATTCCTGATGAAGAAATGATCAAAATTTTAAACTTTGATAAAGAAAAAGACTCCGTTAAAATGTGAAGTCTTTGAGTTTAGAAAGAAAATTTTTACTCTTTAAATAAAGCCCAGTATAAGTACTGTAATATTCATTTAAAAAGCGGTCTATTTCTTCTTTAATATCATTCTCAATTGGAAGATTGGGGATTTTTTTTAGGTCTAATAAATAATATATTCTAATAACCTTGATCATATTTAATGAATATATTGGTTCATTTTGATAGCAATTTTTACAAATTAAGCCCCCTTCTTTAATAGTTACAATATTGGTTTTTCTACCACATGATACACAACCATCAAGATAAAGACCAACACCTAAATAATCAAGATATTTCACCTCTAGTATTTGGGCTATTATTTGAGGATCTTTTTTTTGGTTTAATTGTTTTAAAGAATTAATTAGCATATCATAAATTTTTATTTCATGACTTTCTTTATAAACTTGTTGGGACAAATCCGTAATATAAGCCATATAAGATAATAAATTTAAATCTTGGTGAATGTTTTTAAAAGGATCAATTATATCAACATCTTTTAATAAAGATAGTTTTTCTTTTTTATAATAAATGTAAAAAAAACCATAGGTATATTTTAATGTTAAGGCATGCAAAGGATTTTTGATACTTTTCACGCCTTTAGCCATTAAACCAATGATTCCATATTCTTTAGTAAATATATTAATAACCAAAGATGTTTCTTGATATAAAGTTGTACTTATGATTATTCCTTCAACTTTGGTTAGCATTTAAACTCACATCTTTCCTTTATAGATTAAATAGTATTCAATTTTACCGGTTTCTTTAAATAATTGCCAAGCTTCTTTTTTATCCATTATTTATCCCTCTTTCTATGCTTATCATGGGCGTATTGGGAAATATTTATTCATTTATTTTAAATTTAATTCATCAAAACCTAAATCTTTAAGCATGCTTTCCTTTTCTTTCCAATTTTTGATTGTCTTAACATATAATTCTAAATAAACTTTTTTTTGGAATAATGCTTCCATTTCAATTCTAGCGTTTGTTCCTACTTCTTTTAAACGACTGGCTTGTTTGCCAATAATAATTTTTTTGATGCTATCTCGATCAACAATTATATCAACCGCAATTTTGATTATTTTTTCATTTTCAACAAAACTTTGTGTTACACAAGTAATACTATGAGGCACTTCATCTTCGGTAACATTTAATAATTTTTCTCTTACTAATTCACTAGCCATGAAAGATTTGGAGTTACTAGTTATTAAATCATCCCCAAAATATTTAACGTTATCGGTTAGATATTTTTTTATGACCGTAATTAAATGATCAGTGTTATCTTTTTTTAAGGCACTTACTGGGACTATTTCACTAAAAGGATAATAGTTTTGATATTCTTTAATAAGTGAAAATAATTTTTCGGTACTAATACAATCAATTTTGTTTAAAATAAGAAAAACAGGTATTTCACATTTTTTTAAGGTTTCCATAATGTAAATGTCACCTTTACCAAGGCCTTCTTTGGCATCAACAACAAATAATATAACGTCAACTTCTTTAGTTAAAGAATAAGACTCTTTATTTAATATTTTTCCTAATTTAGTTGTTGGTTTATGAATGCCTGGGGAATCTAAAAAAACGATTTGGACATTTTTTTCATTATATATACCTTGAATAACATTTCTTGTTGTTTGAGCTTTGTTAGATGTAATAGCGACTTTAAAGTTTAAAATAGCATTTAGTAAAGTGCTTTTGCCAACATTAGGTCTACCAATAATACTTACAAATCCACTTTTCATTTTTATTCCCCCTATCTAGTTATATTAGCTAATTTTAATATTTCATCTTGTTTATTAAACATGATTTTTTCCTCTTCTTTGCTTTTGGTATGATCATAGCCTAATAAATGTAAAAGCCCATGGACCGCTAGAAAGGATAATTCTCTTTTTTGACTATGCTGATATTCTTTAGCTTGCTTAATCATTTGAGGTATACATATATAAATATCTCCTAGCATGGTCTCATCTTGATCATTATCCATAAAAGCAAAGGAAATGACATCAGTTACTTTATCTATTTTCCGATAATTGGCATTGATATATTTAATGGTTTGCTCATCAACTAAAATTACGGAAAAGAATTTGTTTTTTACATTTTCTTTTTTTAAAGCAATTTTTAAAACTTTATTTAAATATTTAAAATCTTTATACCCTACTTCATCATTGATTATAAATGACCGCATTAGAACCACCCTAAATTCATAATTTTGGTAAAGTATATCATAAAAATGATTAGAAGGGCAAGACAAAGAATATTATAAAAGGTCGTGCTTCTAAAAAACTTAGGCAAATGTTTGGCTATGGCATTAAAAGAGATATATAAGAAGAAACCTAATATGGATCCTAAAACATTTAATATGATATCATCAATATCAAAACTTCTACCTATGTAGTGCTGAACTAGTTCTACTACTAAAGACGTTATAAAACTTATTATTAAGATATGCGTTACTTTTGAGGCTTTGACATAGCTAGAGACAAAATAACCAAATGGTAAAAAGATAAGGATGTTTCCTACTACATTTAAATAGAAAGCTGATGAGCCTATTTTATAACGCATTATTTCGGTTAAGGGAACGATATTTATGCCACCGGTAACATTAAGTTCAGTATCAGTTAGAAGTTCAAATAAAAGCATAGCATAGACGATAAAAACTAGATCTAAAAATTCTTTATAAAAGATAAATTTTTCATGGTTTACTTTAAGGTAGGTAATTCTAATTGTTATTAAAACAACTAAGAAAATAACTAGCATCGGCCAAATATGGCTTAAAGTCGTGGTCAAAATTTTCGTTTCCATATAATCCCTTCAATCTTTACATGGCTATTTTATCAAATTGCTTGGCTAAAGTCTATAGTTTTAAAATAATTGTTCTTCGCCTATTTGCTCTAAAACTATTAAAAAATAACTAATATTTAGGGCATCACCATCTTTTTCTTGGGATATTATTTTTTGGGATATTATTTGTTCATCTGCTTCTAAAAATAGTTTCATTTTTTCTTTTAGGATGTTACTTGCTAAAGATGATAGTTCTTCTTCATTATATTTTTTGGTTTGTTTTATTACTTCTTTTTGTTTAACAAAGGATATTTGTTTATCAAAAAGTTTAAATAAAGGATATATTTCTTCTTGATAATCTAATACCCTACTTTTAAAAATAAGGTTTTGATCATATTTTAAGTTATATCTTACTTTGCCTGTTAAAATGTTTTCTTCCTTAGAAAGAGGAACCTTTATTGCTGCTTTATACCAAACTTCAGCGTAGACTTTACCAGTTGCGCATATTTCCTTTTTTAATTCTTCATCTTTCATTACCTTTCCAGATATTAAAATGTCGCCTTTTTTAACGGTGTCATTGGTTTGGACTTTGGCTTCCCCTTTTGAGTATATTAATTTTTTGATGATGCCTTCTTTTTTGGCAATGATATTGCATTTTGTTTTTTCTTTATCTTGAGTGGTTATGATTCTTTCTTCGGCTTTAACGATGTATTTCATACCTTTGGCTTCGATTTCCAGCCATTCTAATTTTTCTTGGTTAGCTTGTAAAATTTTTTCTTTAATTGCTTGGAGTTCTTGGTATGATTTTTTGAAGCTATTTTTTTTAATACCATATTTTTCTAATTCACTTTCAAGAATAGTTCTTATTTCTTTGTTAGAATGAATTATTTGGACATCAACCATAATGTGGTTTAAGATGAAAAATGTTAAAATAGCAAAGATAAGGGCGATGATAAATATGCTATAACGTTTGCAAAAATTTTGGCAATTAAGAAGGCCTTTTTGGCTTTGGATTTTGATTTTGCCATAGTATACTTTTTGCAGTTTTTTTAGGTCTTCTTTTTTAATTAATATGAAAAAGTTTTTATCATCTTCTTTACTAGATAAAATAGCAATTTTATTTTTATAGCATTTCATTAAGAGGCGATCTTTAGCTTTTTTTTGGATGCTTAGCCATAAATAATTCATGAGGCAATCCTCATTTCTTTTAAATTACCATTGATAAGGATTTCGTTTTTGGTTAATTTTAAAACTTTAAATTCATCGCCTTTGATTTCAAGATTAAAATTTTCCATATTTAATATGATTAAGGTTTCATTTAATGTTATTATGTCTATAAAGCGAAAAACATGAATATATTTATCCCAAATTTCTATTGAATATTTTTGGTCAAATAAAAAGTTTTGAATTGTTTTGTATAAATTCATGGTCTCACCTATAAAATTATATGAAAAAAACTCTTTTTTAGAGCTTTTAGTTGGTAAATTCTTTAAGATCAAAGTTTTTGGCAAGTAAATATCTTATGTAACGTTCATCTTCATAATCTAGCATTTGAAAGGCTTTGATAAATGCTTGTTGACCCATTTTTAAAGACTTTATTAAATCTTTCATGGGTTTGGTGGTGTAGTTTTTATCTTTTAAGTAATTTAAGTTGTTGGCTAGGTATTGAATATGTTCGTTTGTTATTTGATTGATAGGAAATGTTAAAACTTCAATATTAGTAATTAAGGGTAATTTTTTTCTTTCTAGCCATTTATTACTTTTTTTTTCACCAATGCTAAAAATATCTAAGTTATCTTCAAGACCAACAATTATATTAGCAGTTTTTAATTTGTCATATAATTGTTTAAGGCTATAGGTGGTTGTTAGATAATCAATTTGCTTTAAGGACATGGGAAACCCATAATTTTCTTTTTTAGGTCTTTTAATAATTAAACCGTATGTCATTTTAACTTTCCTTTCTACCGAAGAGTACATCATATCAAATATTAAGGATTTTGTCAAATTATGGCATTTAAAAACTTTATGAAAATTCATAAAGCCATTATTTATTCTTTTTTAAAGATTGTTTCATATCGTCTAAAGCCATGTTCGCATTATCCATGACATTGTCAACCATATCTTCTACTTTTTGTTTAGTTTTTTGATTAGAAAGCATGTATGTGGCTAAGGCCATACCTCCTGCCATTCCTAAACTCATAGATATTATTGTATTTTTCATTTTCTCACCTCTAGTTGTTATTATGGTTTTTAGTTTTTAAAATTATTCCTTAATTTTGTTAAAAGGTCTGTTTTACGGTTAGTTGCATAGTCATTTAAAACTGACATTATAAATGCTGGTTCTTCACCTACGATAACTAGCGTTTTTTTAGCCCTTGATACACCGGTGTATAATAATTTGTTATAAAGCATTTTGTAATAATTTTTACAAATGGGCATGATGACATGGGAAAATTCACTACCTTGGGCTTTATGAATGCTAATGGCATAGGCATGTTTAATGGTATTTAAATTTTCTTTGGTAAAAATTACTTTATTGCCATCAAAGTCAATGATGATTTCGGGTCCTTTTTTCATGATGGAATTTTTATTGATACTTGTTATGATGCCAATGTCTCCATTATAGATGTTGCAATCCGGATTATTTTGTAAGACTAAGACTTTGTCTTTTTCCCTATAGGTAACATCAAAATAGGTAAATTCGTTTTTGCCTTCTTCTTTGGGATTAAACAAAGATTGCAAGATAACGTTTAAGTTATCGATGCCATTTTCACCTTTATACATCGGTGCGAGTATTTGGATGTCACTTTCTTTAATGCCTTTATCTAGGTATTTTTGACAAACTTGGATAATGGTGTTTTTGATTAAGTGAGCATCGGTTTTGATAAAGTTATAGTCATCTTTTTTTTCTTGCCATGAATCACTTAGTTTTTTTTCTTTGATTTCTTTAGCTAGATATGGGATGTAGGAATTTTCACTTTGCCGGTAGATGGTTTCTAACTTGCAAAAGGAAAATAAAGATGATGATACTAGATCGTTTAATATAAGGCCCGCGCCCACGCTTGGTAGTTGGAACATATCTCCTACTAATATTAATTGGATATCATCTTCCAAACCTTTTAGAAGGCTATTAAATAAGTTAGTATCAACCATGGAGCATTCATCGACGATGATTAAATGGTGAGGATTTTTATTATTTTCGTTGATGCCAAAGTCGTTAGTTTCTTTGTTCCATTTTAAAAAGCGATGAATAGTTTGAGCTTTTAAGTTGGTGGTTAAGGAAAGCTTTTTAGCTGCTCTTCCGGTTGGGGCTAAAAGAGCGATGGTACTATTTATGTTTATGGGTGATAGATCATAGTAGTAAATAAATAGTTTAGTAATGGCTTTGATGATGGTTGTTTTCCCGGTTCCTGGGCCCCCAGATATGATTGTTATTGGGTTATGTAAGGCATTATAGATTGCTTGTTTTTGTTCTTCGTTATAAATAACGGCAAATTCATTTTCTAAATTTTGTAAATTTCTATCAAAGTTTTTGAGTAATTTTTCTTGTTTTTGATAGATGGCTTTGAGGCTTTTGGCTATTTGCAGTTCAGCATCATCATAAGCACTTAAGAATAGTTTTTCTTTTCTTTTTCTAATAATATCTTTTTTTTCAAGGGTTAAAAGAGCATTTTTTAGTTGCTCATCATCTAAAAAGAGATGAAAATTTTGTTTGATATTGGTTTTTATTTCTTCTTCATAGTAGTATATGTCCCCACTTGTTTCACTTATTTGTTCCATGGCTTTTATTATGATGGCTTCGATTCTTTTGGGGCTATATTCATCGTTGGTTTTTAAAAATATTTTGTCTAGTTTTTCAAAGGCCACTAAGTCTTTAAAAAAGTATAGGTTTTCTTTGGAAAACATGAGGGTTTTATCTTGGTATTTTTGGACGATTTTAGTTGCTTCTTTGATGCTAAAGCCCATTTTTTTTAGTTCGATTAGGGTATCATCTATTAAGGAATATGCAAGAAGAGATTCATATATTTTGGTGGCTCTTTTCTCGGTCATTTTGGGAACTTTATAGAGATTTGTTTTGTCTTTTTTTATTAGGTCAATGGCATTTTCACCTAAGGTATTAACTATTTCTTGAGCGATTTTTTCGCCACAACCTTTAATTAAATTGGATGATAAAAATTCAACAACGGCATCTTTGCCTTCAATTTTAGCTTTTTCGTATTCGTTAAAGGCATATTGGTAGCCATAACGGTCATTTTTTTTAAATTCACCATATAAAAGGTAGGAATCATCGAGGTTTGGGTCTAGTAAAAGACCAGTGACGGTGATGGTTTTGTTTATTTTTTCTTGTAAGGTTTCATCGTTTGTTTCTTTGATTTTAAAAGTGCCAACAAAAAAACCGGAATCGGCGGTGAAGATGATTGTTTTTATGTTACCTTTAATGTAATTCATAATTTACTCCTTGCATTTATTTTTTGGTATATGCAGCCACAGTAAGATTGCCGATATAAATGGTATTTTTGGGAATAGGCAATGCTTTTTTGGTAGCCATTTTCTTTTTTAAAGTCACTGCATAGGTATTTAATTTGATATTTTTCTTGAAGTTCTAAGCCAATTTGGTTAAGCCAAGAACTTACTTTATAGGGGCTAACACTTAGGGTGGTACCAAAGTAGTCAAAGTTTTTTTCTTTGGCGGTTTGGGCGGTTTTTTCTAGTCTTAGATAATAGCATTTATAGCATCTTTGGCCTTTTTCAGGATCTTGTTCGTTTCCTTTAGCAATTTTCATAAATGCTTCTTGATCATAAGGACAGTCCAAAAAAGATATGGGGTATTTAGTTTTTAATTCTTTGATGAACCTTTTTTGTTCTTGTTTTCTTTTTTGGTATTCAGTTTCTTCATCAATATTAGGGTTGTAATAAAAGATAGTTACTTTAAAGACATTTGCTAAATACTCTAGGGCTACTGATGAGCATGGGGCACAGCAAGAATGAAGTAATATTGTTGGTACTTCATTTTCTTTAGTTATTTTTTCTATTTCTTTTTTCATTATTTCATGGTAGTTCATAATATCACCTTTTTAGAAAAGACTAAATGATATTTTATCACTTGAGGAGTCTAAATACAAGGTTCCTTTTTTGCCTTCTAATGTGGCATATAGTTCTAGGTAATTATTTAGTTTTTCAATGTTGATGGTGTTGACATAGACGTGGTTACCATCGTTCATTTTTAAAAAGAATCTTGTCTCGTCAATTATAACGTCACCACTTTTCCAAGGGTCATATATTATTTCACTTATTAAGGTGATGACATTTGGCGACAAGTTTTTAAAGCTATTTATTAGTTTTTGGTATAAGCTATCTGGTACATAGTTAGTTAGTATAGGCATGCCATATAAATTATCGGAGTCAATTTCTTGGCCATTTTTTAGGACTAACTTTTTTTTGTCGCGATTATAAAATAAGGGGGTGTTTTCGGTGATGTCAAGTTCTACTTCTCCTAGTAAGCTTTTTTTCATTTTTACGTCCATGATAAAGGGATTGTTTTTTAGTTTTTGCTTTATTTGATAGTTTCCTAGGCATAGTAAGCATGGGTAATCATCGTTATAGTTTAATGTATTTAATATTTCTTGATCTGTTAAAAATGTATTGTTTTTAAAGACAAAGTGTTTGATGGGGATACTTTTAAATATTAAAAATATTAAAAAAATGATGGCAATGATGAGGATAAGTTTTAAAAAAATTTTCCATTTAATTTTATGTTTAACCACTTTTTTTCTTTTCATTTTTTCACCTTTGTTATTTTTATTTTATCAGATATGTGGTGAAAAATCTATAGATGTTTACTTTTTCGTTAAGGCTTTTTTAATTGTATCGTAAATTATTTGACAGGAATTTTGAACTTCTTCTTTTTCCATCATGGTTTTCATATGGGCTCTTTTTTTAGGATCGTTTAGTAAGTTATCTATAGCATCATTTATTTTATCTTTAGTAAGTTCATTTTCATTTAGCATTATTATGCAGTTTTTTTCTTCTAATTCTTTGGCATTGTAGTACTGATGGTTATTGGCAACATTTGGACTAGGTATGATGATGGCTGGTATTTTTAAGGCTAAAATTTCGGATAATATGCCGGCTCCTGCTCTTGATATTACTAAGTCGGATGATTTTAATAGGCCTGGTAGGTTATCTATGTAAGGCATTATGTGAACGTTGGGCGAAAATTTGGTTTTCGTAAATGATTCGTAATGAATTTTACCTGTTATATAGATTATTTCGTAGTTTTTTGGGCTTTGAAGGAATGCTTTCATTTTTTGGTTTAGGGAGTCTGATCCTAAAGAGCCCGCGACAAAGGTTACTAAGGGTTTATTGCTTGCCACTTTTAATTCTTGTTTGGTTATTTTTTTGGCTTGCAGGGCTTTAGCTCCACAAGGATGGCCAGTGTAAAAGATTTGACCATTTGTTTTTAAGTATTCTTTACTTTTTAAGAATGTCACACCGATTAGATCGGCATATTTCGCGACCATTTTATTAGTTTTTCCTGGTATGCTATTTTGTTCATGAATGAAGGTTGTGATGTTTAATTCATGAGCCGCTTTAATGACGGGATATGTTACGTAGCCACCAACACCGATTACAACGTCGGGTTTAAATTCTTGGATAATTTTTTTGCATTTTTTTACGGCACTTATAAGGCAAAAGATGTTTTTAAAGTCATAGAATATATTTTTGGTAAAGCCATAGATGGTGATAGCTTTATATGGGATGCCAAGTTTAGGTATTACATCTTTTTCCATCCGGTTATGGGTACCAATATAAAGGATTTGGCAATCTTTTTCTTGACTTTTAAATTTTTCAATTATGGCTAGGGCTGGATTTATGTGACCCATGGTGCCACCCGCAGTGACGATTATTTTCATAAGAGTTCTCCCTTCTTTTTAATTATATCAAAAAAGAAAAAAAGATAGACGAAAAAAAGCCTTAATATGTCAATTTTAGTTAAGGCTCCAGTATTTATCTTCTTTAAATAATTTTTTGTATATTTCTTTGTAATTATCAACAAGGATAATTTCAAGGTTATCTAAGACATATTCAGGGACTTGGTCTAGGTCTTTTTTGTTTTCTTTAGGAAGAAAAACAGTGTGAATGCCGGCGTTAAAAGCACCGATTAGTTTTTCTTTAATGCCCCCCACTTTTAAAATGTCACCTCTAAGGGTTATTTCCCCTGTTTGGGCAATAGTGTTTACAAGGGGTTTGTTTAGTAATATGCTTAATAAGGCGGTTGTTATGGCAACACCAGCACTTGGTCCTTGTTTAGGGCTTGATGAGTCAAGGGCATGGATATGAAAATCTAATTTAGATAAATTTTGGGTGATTTTGAATTCGCTTTGGTGGTTTATTAGGTAGTCTAAGGAAACTTTAACTGATTCTTGCATGATATTTTTTAGAAAACCGGTCATGCAGATGTTACCATTTCCTTCTTTTATAGCGGCTTCAATGGGCATTATTTTGCCACCAATGCTGGTCCAGGCAAGGCCAATAGCTAAGCCACTTGTCATAGATTTTGGTAGATCATCATTATCATATAGGTAAATTCCTAAGTATTTTTTTAGTTCTTTTTCGGATAGTGTTAAAGATAGTTTTCGTTTTGATTTAATGCTAGCAGTTAAAATTTTTCTTATTAGGGTTTCAAGTTGTCTTTTTAAGTCTCTTACGCCCGCTTCTTTGGTGTAATTGGTTATAATTTTTGATATTATGCCATCAGGAATGGTAAGTTCATTTTGATCGATGTTATATTCGGTGTATATTTGTGGCAATAGATATTCTCTTGCTAAAATGATTTTTTCATATAAAGTGTAGCTTGATAGCTCAATTATTTCTAATCTATCAATTAGTTCGATTGGAATTTTGGTTTTATCGTTGGCGGTTAATATGAACAAGGTGTTACTTAGATCAAATGGTTCTTCTAGGTAGTTATCCATAAATGTTTGGTTTTGAGGATAGTCTAGCACATCTAGTAGTACGCTTGAAGGGTCGCCGCGATAGTCTTTGGTCATTTTATCTACTTCATCAATAAGTAAAAGAGGATTGTTGACACCACATTTAATTAAGGCTTGGATAATTTTACCGGGACTAGCGCCGATGTATGTTCTTCGATGGCCATTTAATTCGGCAGCATCGTTTAAGCCACCAACACTTATTTTATAAAATTCTTTGTTTAGGGCTTTAGCTATAGACATGGCGATGGTTGTTTTACCTATTCCAGGGGGGCCAACTAGACAGATGATGGGGCTTCTTAGGTTGGGATTTCTTTTTTTTAGGGCGCAGTATTCGATGATGCGAACTTTAATTTGTTCTAGGCCATAATGGGTTTTGTTTAGGGTATCTGATATTTTATTTAGGTCGGTTTCATCATAGCCAAATTTACGCCATGGTAAGGAAAAGAATGTTTCTAGGTAATTTCTTACAAATGAAGCATCAGGGCTCATTTCGTTCATTTTTTCGTATTTGTTAATTTCTCTTTTAATTTTGGTGGTGGTTTTAGAATCTAAGTTTAGGTTTTCTAATGTTCTTAGCCATTCGATGGCATCTGGTTTAACGGTTTCTTCTTTTAGTTCTTTTTGGATGGCTTTTAAGCGTTCTTTTAGGACAAATTCTCTTTGGGTATCGTCAAGTTTTTGGGAAACTATTTCGTTTAGTTGTTTATCAATTTTGATGACTTCTAATTCGAAGTTTAAGTCACTTAATAATTTTTTTGCCCGTTTTAGGGGATTTTTTTCTTCCATGTAGTAACATTTTTTTTCAAATGGTAGGGAAATATTGGCGGCTATGATGTCTGTTATTTCATCTAATGATTGTGTTTGGTTTACTAATCCTAGTATGGCATTAGGCATTTTGGGATTAGATGCGATATATTTTTTTAAAGTTTCGAGTAGTTTTCTTTTATAGGCTGATTGTTCAGCTTTATCTAGTTTAGATGTTTTGACATCTTCTAGTTTGCATTTTAAAATTTCTTTATCGTTGCTATCGTTAAAGTAGTTTTTGACATTCATTCGTTTTAAGCCAGATATTTTAATTCTTATGTGATTGTTTGGTAATTGTATATTACTTAGTATGGTTCCTACAACTGCGGTTTGAGGTAAGTCATTAACATCTGGTATTTCTTCTAGAGTATCTTTAGGGGTGACTATAAATATTTGATTATCGTATTTTGTAGTGCTTAACATGATGATTTTTTTGGATAGTTCGTTATTTAATTCAACTTTAACTTCCCACTTTGGAAGTAAAATTAAATTTTTTAATACAAGTACTGGTAAAATTTTCGTCATGTTATCACTTCCTAACAATGTTTTTTATTATAAAAGTGATTTTAATTTTTGTAAATAGAAAAAAGAAAAATATTAAATAAATTTCTTATCTTTCGAGGATATATGGATTGGTTTTTGAGCCATAAGTTGGATCATCATTTAGTTTTATTTTAATATTACTTTTTAAATATAAAGTTGGACGGACAGGAAAAGGCATAAAAGCACTGGTAGTGCCCACTAACCCGCTTGAGTAGACAAAGAACACATCGTAAGCTTCCGACGAACTTGGCGTTGGTGTCATTGTCCATTGACCTTCATCAGTTTCATTATATAGCCAATCATTTGTCATACAATCATCACTATTATATTGATATAATGACTTTCCTAAACATGTTTCTCTAACTTTTGTTCCTACAGCATATCCATAATCACTTGGATACATTAAGCCTACTTTCCCTGACCATGTTGCCCTTCTTTCCACTTCATCATTACAATCTCTTGATCCACTTGACAAGCATTGCTCTTTGCCATTATGATTACTTCGCTCTGCCTCATACATATAACTTGCTGTTATTAAATTAGTATTTCCATCATATTTTACTGACATTGTTCCCGTATTCCACTTTACACGCGATATCATATTCCTTGCTTCTTCTCTTATTCCGATAGCTTTCCAATCAGGACATGTTTCGGTAGTATTATTCTCAGCCTTATAGCATAAGTTTAATCCTGCTTGTCTATTTAAATATTCATCATTTAACACTTTCTCTATAGCTGATGCGCTCCACTCATTTACTCCTTGACCACTATTTATTTCAATTAATGTACTATCCCAGGAATAGTCCTTATCAAATTTGTCTCTTATTATCTTTAGATGACTTCCATTTGTTTCCTTGTTTTGACCATCTTCACTTACTTCGGTTACGTTATTCATTACTCCTATAATTCGCCATGTTTCACAAGTACTATTACTTGGTTCTTTTTCTTCTTCACAATTAAAATACACATAATTACTTGGTGTTGCACCTATATATCTTAAGTTGTTATCAACTGTTTCATCATAAGCAAAATCTTTAGTATCATTATCAGACTTTTTTGCTAGATAACATGCACCACTATCTTCACCTGCTGAGGCACATATTTTTTCATATGGTGTTTTTCCTACTTTTCCATCTATTACTATTTTGCTTTGGAATGTTTTGTCCATGGCATCATTTTCTACAGTTACACTTTCACTTAACCATAATCTTAATTCATAATCTTTCGTATTTGCTCCTTTACTTTTTGGTCCAAGGCTATCTTCTAATAATGTTTTTGACTCCTTTGAGTCTTCTATTATTTGGGTTCCATTTCCATAATGTTAATGGTACTATAAAAATGTAAGAAAAGGACCAAATAAAAATGTAGGAAAAACTACATAATTATAAGGACCTAA
>CANQYR010000014.1 GCA_947628125.1 uncultured Bacilli bacterium | reverse complement strand
AACGATGCTTCCAGGTTTAGCTAGAACTTGGCCACGTTCAACTTCATCACGTGCGATACCACGAAGTAAAACACCAGCATTGTCACCAGCTTGAGCAAAGTCTAGAGATTTTCTAAACATTTCAATACCAGTAACAACAGTCTTTTTAGTATCCTTTAAACCAACAATTTCAACTTCGTCATTTAATTTTAATTGGCCACGTTCAACACGACCAGTAACAACTGTACCACGACCAGATATTGTAAATACATCTTCAATACTCATTAAGAATGGTTTATCAGTATCTCTTTGTGGTGATGGAATGTATTCATCAACAGCTTTCATTAAATCACGGATTGATTGTTCAGCTTCAGGATCACCTTCAATAGCCTTAAGAGCTGATCCACGAATGATTGGGCATTCTGTGTCAAATTCATACTCACCTAATAATTCACGGATTTCCATTTCTACTAAATCAAGTAATTCAGGATCATCAACTTGATCACATTTGTTCATGTAAACAACAATTTTAGGAACACCAACTTGACGAGATAGTAAAATATGTTCTCTTGTTTGAGGCATAGGTCCATCAGCAGCAGACACTACTAATATTGCACCATCCATTTGTGCTGCACCAGTAATCATATTTTTTACATAGTCAGCATGGCCTGGACAGTCAACGTGAGCATAGTGACGTTTTTCAGTTTCATACTCAACGTGAGCAGTATTAATTGTGATACCTCTTTCTCTTTCTTCTGGTGCTTTGTCGATATCTGCATATTCGACATACTTACCAAATAATTTTGTAATAGCGGCTGTTAATGTTGTTTTACCATGGTCTACGTGACCAATTGTACCAATATTAACATGCTCTTTTGAACGGTCAAATTTTTCTTTTGCCATTTTTGTTTCTCTCCTTTCAGTATTTATTTTATCTAATGCTTGATATAATTTCAAGTATTATTTAAGTTAATTAACGCTGTTTTTCTTAATAATTTCCTCAGCGATTGATTTTGGAACTTCTTCATAATGGTCTAACTCCATTGTAAAGTTTCCACGACCTTGGGTATTAGAACGAAGACTAGTTGCATAACCAAACATCTCTGCAAGTGGAACCATAGCGGTTATAGCTAAAGCATTACCACGTGATTCTTGGCCAAGTGGACGACCACGACGAGATGTTAAGTCTCCCATAACATTACCCATATATTCATCAGGAACTATAACTGTTACCTTCATAATTGGCTCTAGTAAAACAGGCTTACATTTATTTTTTGCTTCCTTTAAAGCCATACTAGCGGCAATTTTAAAAGCCATTTCTGATGAATCGACATCATGATATGAACCATCAAATAATGTTGCTTTAACATCAACCATTGGATAGCCCGCTAAAATACCACCAGCCATAGCTTCTTGTAAACCTTTATCAGTTACAGGAATATATTCTCTTGGCACAACACCACCAACGATTGCATCAACAAATTCATAACCTTTGTCTTTATTTGGTTCAAAACGAACCCATACATGACCATATTGACCACGGCCACCAGATTGTTTAATATACTTACCTTCACATTCACCCATTTGAGTTAATGTTTCACGATAAGCAACTTGTGGACGACCAATATTAGCCTCAACATTAAATTCATCTTTCATACGACGAACTAAAACCTCAAGATGAAGCTCACCCATACCACTAATAACAGTTTGACCTGTTTCCGGATCAGTTTTATATTTGAAAGTTGGATCTTCCTCAGCAAGCTTTTGTAAAGCTGTACCTAACTTTTCACTATCAGCTTTTGACTTTGGCTCGATGGCTTCATCAATAACTGGTAGGGGGAACTCCATACCCTTCATAATAACAGGACGCTTTTCATCACATAAAGTATCAGCCGTAGTTGTATTTTTAAGACCGACAGCCGCCGCTATTTCACCACAATAAACCTCAGATATCTCAGTTCTATTATTGGCATGCATTTGCAGGATACGACCAATACGTTCTTTTTCACCTTTCGTACTATTTAAAATATAAGAACCACTTGTTAAATGACCAGAATAAACTCTAAAGAACGCTAAACGACCAACAAAAGGATCAGTCATAATTTTAAACGCTAAAGCCGTAAATGGTTCTTGATCACTTGGATGACGCATAACATCTTCATTAGTTTTTGGATCATAACACTCAATAGATGGTACATCAGTAGGCGCTGGCATGTAATCTATTACAGCATCTAATAATAACTTGATACCTTTATTAGATAACGCATCACCACATAAAACAGGATAGAATTGATTTGATAAAACACCTTTTCGGATAGTAGTTTTTATTTCTTCAACACTAAGCTCTTCACCATTTAAGTATTTTTCCATTATGGCATCATCAAATTCCACAATGTTTTCAATCAAATCAGCCCGCTTTTGATTAACTAAATCTTGTAATTCACTAGGAATACTTATTTCGGTAGCATTTTCTTCTTCCTTACCATCATATTGATATGCTTTCATAGTAATTAAATCAACAATACCATGAAAATCATTTTCCGCACCAATAGGCCATTGGATAGGTTTGGCATTAGCACCTAATCTTTTAGAAATAGTTTCTAAACTATAGGCAAAATCAGCACCTAACTTACCCATTTTATTACACATAATCATTCTTGGTACTTTAAATTCATCAGCTTGACGCCAAACAGTTTCCGTTTGAGGTTCAACACCTGCTTGAGCATCTAATAAGGCAACCGCTCCATCTAATACTCTTAAAGATCTTGATACTTCAACAGTAAAATCGACATGCCCCGGAGTATCGATAATATTAAAACGATAACCTTTCCAGTGCGCAGTTGTCGCAGCTGATGTAATTGTTATACCACGCTCTTTTTCTTGTTCCATCCAATCCATTTGACTAGCACCATCATGAGTTTCACCAATCTTATGGATTTTACCAGTATGGAATAATATTCTTTCAGTGGTAGTAGTTTTACCGGCATCAATATGAGCCATAATACCAATATTTCTTACTTTATCAATACTAACATCTCTAGCCATAACTTCCTCCTACCATCTATAATGAGCAAACGCTTTATTAGCTTCTGCCATCTTGTGAGTATCTTCACGTTTTTTAACTGCCCCACCTGTGCCATTAGCAGCATCCATTATTTCATTAGCTAAATTAAGGGCCATACCTTTGCCATTACGATTTTTAGCATAATTAACAAGCCAACGTAAGGCAAGAGTTTGACTTCGTTCTTCACTAACTTCAATTGGCACTTGATAATTAGAACCACCAACACGACGAGATTTTACTTCAAGCATAGGTTTTATATTTTCTAAGGCACTATTAAATACTTCAATTGCTGGCTTTTCCGTTTTCTTTTCAACAATTGCAAAAGCATCATATAAAATCTTTTGGGCAATTCCTTTTTTTCCATCTTGCATAATCTGATTAATTAATTTTGTTACAACTTTTGATTGATATATAGAATCAGGCAATACATCTTTTTTAATTGCTCTTCTTTTACGCATAACTTTTCCTCCTTCTATTATTTTTTAGGCTTCTTCGCGCCATATTTACTACGTCCTTGCTTACGATTAGCAACACCTTGAGTATCCAAAGTTCCACGAATTACATGATACCGAACACCAATTAAGTCTTTAACACGACCGCCTCTTATTAAGACAACACTGTGCTCTTGTAAATTGTGACCTTCACCAGGAATATAAGTATCAACTTCTTTACCATTTGATAAACGAACACGCGCATACTTACGTAACGCTGAATTCGGTTTCTTTGGCGTTTTCGTACCTACACGAGTACATACACCACGTTTTTGAGGACTGGGATTATTTGTTTGCTTTCGCTCCAAAGTATTTAAACCAACATTTAAAACGGGACTTTTACTCTTTTTAGTTTTCTTACTTCTTCCTTTTTTTACTAATTGATTAATTGTAGTCATTTTTTCTCCTTTCTATTAACACACTTCCAGGTGTATCAACATTTCCTTTAAATAAGGTTCTACATATGTAAAACCAAACTTAAAAAGTCATTGATATCTTAACATTATAATTTATGATTTGTCAACAAAAAATTTGTATAAATAAGGGAATTTTTTGGCAAACATTGTCCGATTTATTTTTAAAAAACAAAAATGTGATATATTTTAAAAAAGGAGGATTAATTTGAAAAAATTTTTAATAGGTTTTATTTTATTTATACTAGCTATTTTGACAACCTATAATAACTTAAATACTAAAGAAGAAAACGTTTTATTAACTAGTGAAGAAATAAATTTATATAATGACCAAATAAAGACAAAAACAAACTCTATCTATGACTTAGATAACACATTGTATTCGAAAGAAGAAATATTAGAATATATTAATAGCTATGAAATGCCCAAAGAAGTTTTGCAAAAACAAATGCTAGAAAATAACTTAAACTTAGATAACGTAACAAGCATAAACGCTAAAAAAGCCATTACCGTAAAAAGAAGCAACATAAGATCTTTTCCAACAAATAATAATTACGATAATCAAGATGGTTTAGATACCCTGCAAGAAAGTGAGATTGCGATTAATACCCCTTTACTTATATTACATGAAAGTAAAGATCAAATGTATTATTTTGTTATTTTTAAAACCTACTATGGCTGGATAGCTAAAGAAGATGTAGCCTACGCGATAGATGAAGACTTAGACTTTTTAACAAATAATAATCATTACCTAACAATAACTACACCTTTTTTAAAAATTTTTGATACCTACTTAGATATGGGCGATAAAATACCATACATAAAAAAAGATAACGATAATTACCTAGCCATTATACCTATAAAAAAAGATGATGGCTATGTAGATAAAAAAGAAATAACTATAAATAGCAAAGATGCTGTGATAGGTAATTTACCATTTACAAGTGAAAATGTTTATACGCAAGCCCTTAAATATTTAAATATTCCTTATAGCTGGGGATCAATGGATTATGGTGTTGATTGCTCAGGCTTTGTAAATAATGTCTTTAAAACTTTTGGCTTTAGTTTTCCCCGCAACTCAAAGGACCAAGAAAATATGAACGATGGCATTAACTTAAAAGATATGACAAGCGAAGAAAAAATAAACATAATTAAAGATAATAATCCCGCTTTGTTATTTATGCCCGGTCATGTCGTTTTGTATTTAAAAATGGATAATGATAAACCAATCATTATTAATGCTTCTTTAAAAGCAAAGAAAGTCGTTATGGAAGAACTAAGTGATGATAACTATCTGTTAAGAACCCAAAAAATGATTTCCTTTGCCAAAAAAAACACCTAATTTAGGCGCCTTTAGTTTTATATTCCGGGCAAGTAATATAAGCTTTATAAGAAAATGTCTTGCCATTATAAGAGACATTTACATAACCATCACATTCTATGTCATTTACTACTAAGTCTGTGATTTTCTCGCTTTCTTTTAATTCACTAGCATTTATTTTAATAACCTTCCCTTCTTCGGGATATAAAAATTTTTCATCAACATATTTTTCAGTAGCATTAACTAACTTGCTTTCTAACTCTTCATATTTCTTTATTTTATTTTTATAAATAAAACCAAAGACCGTTAATGTGGATACGATTAAAAATAAGATACAACCCCACACGATACTTATAAGACGCATTTGTTTTATTTTCATTAGTAACCCTCTGTTTCATAGTCTTCGCAGCTAATATATGTTTTTAAAACTGCTTCTTTTTCTTTAATGGTATAGCCAATACAAGGATTTTCTTTATTATAAGGCATTAATTCATCCCTACTTAAAAAACTTTCTAAAATAAGTTCATCACTATCAACATATGACTTATCTTTATGCTTTTGAAAATACTTCTTACTAGATTCTTCAACATTTCTTTCAATTTGTTCATATTCATAACCATTTTTATCACTATATATACTTTCTAAGCCTGAATATAACTGATTAACTAAAATGACGATCAATAATAAAAAGGCAATTAAAATGCCACATAAAACTAGCATCTGCGCTAAACCCCAGCCAGCTTTATTTTTCATTGGTCACCATATTTTTCCTCTACTTGATCTTTAGCAAAAATGGCTCGAAAACCGTAATCTTTAGTTTCATCATCTTTAGAAAATTCAAAGTAAACATAGCCAAAACTAGTACATTCATAATATTTGCCACCATATTTTTCTTCAGTTTTTTCACTTAAACATACTAGTGGTCTTTTCATATCCTTGGCCCGAAAGAAGTCAATCAATATTAAGGAAACCCAACTTACAAACACAATTGCAATGATAATTTTAAATAACCAACGTTTGATAAATTCCATAATGACCTTCCCTTCTAGTAATATTGTATCATGACTAGAAAAAGAAGTAAATTATAGTTTTTTTAAATTGTAAAAAAAAACTCAAAATTAGAGTTTAACTAAATATAGCTTGATTATTTAGACGAAGCGCATCACTTATCGTAACTAAAAATTCAGAATTAGTAGGTTTAGCACGATCAAAATCAATACTATGCCCAAATAATTTGTTCATAATTTGATAATCACCCCTACTCCAAGATACTTCAATCGCATGCCTTATAGCTCTTTCCACACGAGATGCAGTAGTGGAATGCTTTTTAGCAATCTCTGGATATAAGTTTCTTGTAATACCACCAATAAAATTATCACTTTGATATAATAGTAATATACCATCTCTTAAATATTGATAGCCTTTAATTTGCGATGGTACCCCAAGATTATGTAATAACTCACTTGTTTTAATTTCCAAGTTTTTGTCAATAACCTTATTAGGCATATCCATAATTTCCACAATTCTTTTTTCTAAAACATCCATCGAAATAGGTTTTAACATGTAATAATCAACGTTGTATTTTTTTAACATCATAACCGCATATTCTAATATGAAACTTGATAAGACAATAACCCTAGTCTTAATATTATTCTTTTGCATATCTTCTAATACGGCTAAGCCATCTTTTTCCGGTAATAATAAATCTAGTATTACCAAATCAATTTCGTTTGCTAGTAAATAGTTGGTTACTTCTTTGCCATCGTGTAGGACCTTTTTAACGTCCATTATTTCGCTGTCTTTAAAGTAATTCAAGACATTATTCGTAAATTCTTTGTTATCATCTACTACTAATGCTTTAATTTTTTCCATTTTCTTTCCCTTTCTTAACCTATTTACAACACCTAGATAAATAATAACAGATGATTTGACAATTTACTAGAAAATAATTTGACAAGTACTGTCTACTTGTGTCGAAAACTGTAAAATTATTGGTTAAATTTATCGACAATAAAAACATTTGCCCCAGTTTTTCTGGCCGCTGCTATGCCCACAGGGGAATCTTCAAAGATAATAGTATCTTTAATAGGCGCCTTAAAATAGGCAATAGCTTTATTAAAAGCCATGGGATCAGGTTTAGTTTTAGTAACATCTTCCGCGGTTATAATCAAATCAAACAAATCAGCTTTATTAGTATAATTAAGAAGATCCATCGTATTTTTTTTCGATGCCGTTGTTACTAAAGCAATTTTATATTCACCCTTAATACCTTTAATGATATTAAATAAGTTTTCATTAACTTTAACCTTATCTAAATATTTAACATAACATTCTTTTTTCAAATGATGAATGTCATTTATTTTGGCTAAATCATCATTAACTAAAGGGGGGATAAACTCTTTATAATGCTTGCCAAGACAAAATTCTTGAAAATACTCATGAGTAAATAAAACATCATACTTTGCTAAAGCTTCTTTATAAGCATAATAATTAACATCATTGGTATCGTATAAAGTACCATCTAAATCAAATATGGCTAGTTTCATTTTCAAATTTCCTTTCTACATCCGTTAAAACCATAATTAAGCCAGCATAAAAAATAAGTTGACGCTCCGCATTTTTTTCAATTTTATAAGGCATAAGTCTTAACCAGTGAATAACTTCATGATAATAAATACTTTTTAAGCCTTCCCTATTAAATTCTTTAAGCAAATAAGCAGATATTTTACTATACAATTGATTATAAATAGTTGACTTGGTGTATAAAAACTTAATTTTATTATCATTTACTACAACCTTATTAACATTCATTAAAAACTCATACCCACCATGAATAGATTGCAAAAGCTTCGCATAATCTAAGTAAGGTGATTCATGAATATTACTGGTATTGGGGTCAATTAAATAAAAATCCTTTTGATTATATATAATGTTTTCAATTGTAAAATCCCCATGAATATCACTATAACAATCATTTTTAAATATTTCTTCTAAATGACTTTTATTTAAATATTTTAAAAAATAATTTAAATTATGATATTTCTCCTCATTAATATAAATATAATCATATTTTAATAAAGGTTTTATATAAGGACTATTAACAATTTTTTTATAATTTTTTAAAACTTTATCATCAATATATTTATCAATAGTTTCCATATTTGATGGACGTTTATTTAACGAATGAATATTTTTTTTAAGACTTTCCATCGCCTCTTTAATAATTTGCCAAGCGTTTTTAAAAGGCACTAAATGGATATAATTAAAACAAGTTACAGCATCTTTATAATAAGGCATATCATATGCACATATATCAATATTGTAATACTCATCTTTGATAGTTACTAAATGCGGAGTATTTTGATGATCATGAAGCCAATTTATTTGTTCTTTTAACTTTAAGGCATCCTTGCCAAAAGCATACTTTCTTATAAATATTTCATTATTTTTACAACATAAAATCGTTTTGGCATTACTACCTTTAGATAGATCTTTATAAATTTTAACATCACTATTTAATTTCAAAAAATTTTGAAAACTAGAATCATCAGGATTATTAAAATAACTTTCAATAAAATACAAATTATCCATAAATTTTTCATATGGTAATAATTCGCCATAATTTTCTTTTTTATCTTTAACTTTAAGACATAATAAGATAAGACTTGGTATTAAGACAAAGATAAGACTCATAATTATAACCCTATTATCTAAAGGTAAAAGACTGTAGAGATTATAAATTTTACCAGATACGTTTAGAGCTTTACCAAAAAAGATAAAGGCCAAAGCCATAAATAGCCAAATTAATAAAGTATAGAAAACTAACAGGTATTTTTCAAAAGAGTTTTTGATTTTATTAAATATTATAATCAAAAACCAAGAAAATCTTAAAATGGCATATTCAACCTCTTGGTTAAATAATTTGGCAAATTTATAAATTAATAGTTTAACTTGTTTTTTAAAAATAAAACAAAGACCAAAAAGAAGGAAGATGATAAGCACACTTAAGAAAATAAACGGTTTAAAAAAAGAATAGATGGCAATATCCAAAATTAATTCAGTAACAACACTTGCCAAAGCCATAGGTAAACCATATTTTAATTTCCTACTGCTTTTAATTACTTTATAAATATTACTTAAATGAAAAGGCAAAAAAAAGTCAATAATATTACTATACGATGTCATAGCCATTAAGTCTTTTTTCTTAGGTGCTTCACAATAGCTTATGATTTTAGACCACCTTAAATATTTGATAAAACACGCGATTAATAAAAAAGCACACGCTAGGAAAATCATTTATAAATCCTTTTTAAAATCATTTTCGCTTCTTCATATTCTTTTGGTGTACCAAAGGAAATGTGCTTTTCACAGACAAAAGTTTTTATGGGCATGTTGTTAGATGCCATGACATTGTATATACCACTTACATAATATTCATTATAATCGCAATTGTCTAAGTAAACTTTACAACTATCTGTAAATACTTTTTTGTTTCTAAAATAATAAGCCCCACATATAGCTTCATCACTAATAACTTCTTTTTCTTTGGTTAAGATAACATTGCCATTCAAATCTTTCTTAATATATGAATATTTAGGATCATTAGCTTTAAAAGTTAATAAAGCCCCATCTAATTTGCTAAAGTCGCCTTTTTTAACAAAATCATAAAAAGCATTACTTATAAACATATGATCACAGTCATTAAAGATGATGGGCAAATCATCATTTATATCTTCAACACCTTTTTCACAAGTTAAAACTGCCCCGTTTAAAACTGCATCTAAAACTTTAATTTTGGCATCAGGAAAATATTTTTTGATCACCTTATCAATTTCAAAATTCAAAACATGCTCTTTTAAAATCACAAAGGTAATGTCTTTTAAATCTACATAGTCACTTACTGATTTGGTTGCCCAGTAGAAAAAAGGTTTATCATTAATTTTTATTAAGGGCTTGGGAACCGAAAAATCTTGAAACCTTTGGCCTTTCCCCGCCATTGGCATTATTAAATGGATTTGCTTCATAGTTCTTCCTTCTTTAATTTACTTAATAATTCACATTCATTTTCAATAACTTTTTCTAAGCCTTCTTTTATACCTACTTTTGGTTCCCAATTATATTTTTCTTTCGCGTAGGTATTGTCGCATAAGGAATATTTATTGATTTCATTTTTTAATATTTCTTCCTTAATCTTATACTTGCCAGTAGAAAGATTAGGATATTTTTCCCAATAATGTTCATCTTTAGCATATATAGGCTCGATATCTTTGTGCATAATTTGACAAGCCATTTGATACAATTCATTTACTGAGTAATTTTTCATAGATGAACAATTAACACAGTCAAAACCAGTTGTATTTTGCACTTTAATGGCTAGATCAATTAAGTCATCAACATAGATATAATCTCTTCTTTGCTCGCCATTAGAATGAAATATAGGTTTGCGATCGTAATATAATTCTCTTATCATATAAGCCACGAAAGGAGGCTGCTTTCTTAAACAGTCAATATGAGGACCATAAACATTGGCAAACCTTAAGCAAGTTACATTCATGCCGTAAGTTTGGCAGTAAGACTGTGCAAACCTTTCAGCACAATATTTGGTATTAGGATAAATTAAGGTTGGCAATTTAAAATCATCTTCAACAGTTGGGAATGTATCTACGTTTTCATATATGGCGTTGGTGCTAGCTTGAATGATTTTTCGAACACCATATTTCCGAGCATTTTCCAAAATATTTACAAAACCATTAATATTAACATCGATCGCCTCACATGGATTAGATTGGCAATCAGGAAGAGGGGCGATACCAGCGATGTTATAGATAATATCAACATCTTCTAAAAGATTACCTATTTCTTTGGATCTAATGTCCATGTTAATTACTTCTTTGGTAAAATCATGATCGGCAAATTTTAAATTGTCTAACTTACCATAAGAAAAATTATCAATCAAGATAAGTTCTTTTCCTTCTTTAAATAATCTGTAGGCTAGTAAAGAACCTATAAAACCAGCGGCTCCAGTAATCATTATTTTTTTCATCTTACTTCTTTTCCTTTCCTTATTCTAACACTATCTTTCATTATTACGAGACTTTGTTTAAATTTAGATTTTAAACCTTTATCCCATGATGAAGTTCCTTCGCTTCTTTTTTCTAAAGTAACGGGAAACCTTTTAATAATGTAATCATTTAATTTGGCATTATAATAGGTGTATAACTCAATTGAAAAATCATAAGGGGCTTTTGTCATAATTTTTAAAAGGTCATGGTTAAATAAAACGGGTATAGCACCGATGTCATTCATTTTCTTTTGAAAAAGAATTAGTTCAAACACGGTCATACTACCGGTGAAAAACCGGTCTAACAAACTACGATTTTTCCTTGTTCCTTTTAAAAAGTAGTTGTTTTCTTTAGGGTTTGTTTCTAAAAATTCAATAAAAGGCAAAAGCTCTTTGGGTTTAACTTGCAAATCCGCATGAAGCCAACCAACATATTTACCAGTTGCCACTTTTAAACCACAGATAAGACCATAACCATAGCCTTTATTTTGATCAACATAAACTCTTTTGATGTGTTTTTCATCAACATCTAAATGCTTAAAAACTTCCCTACTATTATCAGTAGAACCATTTTCCACTAATATGAACTCAGTTTCGGCAATTCTCGGGAATTGTTTTAATTTTTTAACCATGTTTTCTAAATTAGATTCTTCATTATAACATGGTATGACAATGGAATATTTCATGCTTCACCTTCTTTTAAAACTTCAACTTGGCAAACGTTATGACGGTCACAGCTAAACACATTTATTTCAATATCATCATAACATTTGTTGTTTTGACAATATTCTTCTTTAACAGGCACAAATACATACCAATTCCACCTATAAGGTTCACATGGTAGTTTAGCATATTTATGACTTTGAAAATCAACATATTTATTAATATCATCAAGGTATTTGTTGTGACTTAAATCAAGTTCGGGATCTTTATTAGTATAACATACCATGGCGATAAATAAGAAAACCAAAGCAACAATGATGTTATATTTTTTCGAAAATTTTATATGGCTTAAAATAATACCATATAAGATGACCATAATTAAGCATGGTAACATTTTATAAAAGCTGTGATGACTTTTAATAATAGCCCCATAATAAGCAGAGTAATTAAGGGGATTATGTTTATAAAAGACCATGAAGTATAAAACAAAAACACATAATAAGCTATAGATAAAATATTTTTTAAGATGATCATTTTTAATAGTTAATATGAGCATAACTACAAAAAGACCAAAGGCAACATATTTTAATATCTTCATATTATATAAGCTTTCAATTAAATCTAAACTTATTGGTAAGACAAAGGAAGCAAAGGTAAGTTTTAAAGAATAATAGATGCTTTTAAATATTTCTTTAATAGTAATACTATTGGCTACAACGGTTGTTTTAGAAAATAGCATCATAAATACTTGAAGAAGACCAAAAAAGGCAATAAGCCCAAAAACAAGATATTCTTTTTTAGAAATATTTTTAAAAGTTTTTGCAAAATGCTGAAAATCGATTTTCTTAAATAGATAGTAAATAATAGGAAACGCTAGTATTAAAGATGAGACAGATGAGATAATAGATATCAATACTAGGACTAAACCTAATTTAGATGGTAACTTATTATTTAATAAATTTAAGCCTACGATAAATGCTAGAAAACCACATACCCAGTGAATGCCTACTCCATTATAAACTACCCCAACAAAGTCGTATAAAAAGATAAGACATAATAAAGATACTAAAATGCGGTAGAAACGATTTTTAATAATAGATGCAAATTCATTAGAAGAAAAGTAAGCAAAGATAATAGATGTAAATATAATTGTCGAATAATTAATGGTTAAACCAATTAAGTTTAAATTTTTGGTAATTTTGGCTAAAGTTACACCTAAGAAAACAAAAAGGCGAGATATGGTACATAAGTAGCCACCATTTAATATAGCAAAAGATGATAAACCATATTTAAAATATTCATTTAAAAAACGACCACCATCTTCAGCATGAAGATAAGAAGCAGTAAGTATTTTTGGTTCTAAAACAATAAAAACACCGATAAATAATAAGGTTGTTAGAATAAACCAACGTGATTCTTTGGCATCTAATTTTTCTTTTAACTTTTTCATAAAACTTCATTCACTTTCTTTTTATTAAATACGATATAATTTTGAAACAAAAAATTAAAGCACATCGCAACTAATGTCGCGATTATAAAGGCGATAATTTTTAAATGCAACTTATTATATACTATAGTATTTACTAATGTGTTAATGGTAATGTTTAATATTTGCCCGATTAGGTATTTAATAATAAGGAAAAATGTTACTTTATCTTTATGAGAAAATGTCCATTTTTTATTTATTATAAATGAATAAATACAGGCGATAAGTATGGATAGTATTTTAGCAATAACAATATTTAAATAATTAGAAAGGATTAAATACAATATTAAATCAATTAATGTTGATGTACCACCACTTATTAAAAATCTTGTTATTTTATGGTTAAATATTTTGGCCATAATAAATCTCCCTACATACATACTAATTATAGCATCATGACCCCCCCCCCATGTCAACTTTTTTTCATTATTTTACGCCTTTTAGTAAAAAAACTGCTAATTTAAGCAGTCTATAATGTTTCAATTTCCTCAGAAATAGCATCTAAGGCAACTAATTTTTCATCCGCGATATATTTAAGGGTTGCCCCACCGCCAGTGGATGTATAAGTAAATTTATTAGCATAACCAAGGTTATTGACTGATGATGCGGCATCACCGCCACCTACCACAACAATCGCTCCACTTTTTTCTAACATGTTCAAAAGTTCTTTGGTACCATTAGCAAATTTTTCATCTTCGTATTCCCCTACTGTACCGTTTAAAAAAATTGTTTCACTTTGCATAATAGCCGTTTGATATTTTTCCAAAGTTTTACTGCCAATATCTAATATAACATCATTATCCAAAATATTAGTTATTAATTTATACTGGGCAAATTTGTTATCATAAGTTGAACTTACAATTGCATCTAAAGGAACCATAAATTTGTCTTTGTATTTTATTAATAATTCTTGAATTGCTTTGATTGTTTTTTCATCATCACTACGTAGTGATTGCCCAACATTAAAATTTAAAGCTTTTAAAATAGAGTTAGCTATGGCGCCTCCACAAAGAAGATAATCACATTTAGGCAATAAAGACTTAATAAGTGATAATTTATCTTCAATTTTTGCTCCACCCATAATAACCGTAAAAGGATGAATAGGATGAATGATAAGACGGTTTAGCATGCCTAGTTCTTTTTGCATTAAAAAGCCAATGCAACTAGGTAGGTGAAGGGCTATACCATAATTAGAAGCATGTTTTCGATGAGCACAACCAAAGGCATCATTCACAAATAAATCAGCCTGGCTTGCCCAAAACTCAGAAAGCTGAGGATCACAGTTACTTTCTAAATGGTTTGGCACATCTAAAAACCTGGTGTTTTCTAAAACTAAAATATCTTGCGGTAACATAGCTTTAACTCTTTGAGTTAAGTCAGAACCATAATTTTCTTTAGAAAAATAAACATTACCTTTTAAAATAAGCGTTTTTAAATGATTGGCAATAGGCTCTAAAGTATATTTTCTTTTATCACTAGCATTTCTTACTTTACCTAAGTGACTTAATAAAATAATTTTGCAATTTTCACTTAAAAGATAATAAAGAGTATCTAAAGTTAATTTGATCTTAGTATCATCAAGGATTTTACCATCTTTTATAGGCACGTTGTAATCAACTCTTACAATAACCGTTTTATTACGGACAATGACATTTTGTAAACATTTTTTCATAAAATCACCTTATAAACATTTTTCTAGCTGTTTTTAGCATTTGACTTGTGTAGCCATTTTCATTATCATACCAGGCAACGATTTTAACTAAAGGATCTAAAACATCAGTTAAAAGTCCATCTACTAAAGCCCCACAAGTACTTCCTATTACATCACTTGAAACAATAGGATCTAAAGTAAATTGTAAAGTTTCATTAGTGTGGTTTTTTAAAGCATCATTAATCATTTCTTTATTTACTTTAGTATCTAATAATAAGGTAAGTTCAATCGCGGAGCCATCAATTACGGGAACGCGGTAGGCACTTCCTTTTATCTTCCCATCTAAATTAGGTAAGACTTTACCGATTGCACTTGCTGCCCCAGTAGATGAAGGCACAATATTTTGAGCAGATGCTCTTCCTCTTCTGGATAGATAACCTTTTTTATGAGGAATATCTAATGTTGCTTGATCGTTAGTATAAGCATGAATTGTACTCATAAAACCCGCATTTATTTTAAAAGCATCATCAATAACTTTTAAGACAGGGGCTAGGCAATTGGTAGTACAAGAAGCAGCAGACACGACTTTTTCATCAC
>CANQYR010000013.1 GCA_947628125.1 uncultured Bacilli bacterium | reverse complement strand
GAAGGAATAGTAGCTAAAAATATCCATGAACCATATCAAATAAACCAAAGAAGCTCAAGCTGGCTTAAAATAAAAAATTGGCACGAAGAAGACTTTTTCATCGGTGGCTATATTGATGAAAACCCTTACATCATTTCCCTTATATTAGGCGAAAAGGAAAAAAATGAACTAATATATGTTGGTAAAGTAATAACAAGCAAAAACAATAAATTATATCAAACTCTAAAAAATACATCCCAAATAAAAAAATGTCCCTTCCAAAATTGCCCCATAAATGCTACCTTTATAAAGCCCAAATATAAATGCCAAATCATGTATTTAGAAAGAACCAAAAATAACCACCTAAGGCAACCAATTTTTAAAAAAACTCTTTAATAACTTATCTTTACAATTTCTTAATTTTTTGTTATCATTATACTATGGATAAAAGCGAGGTTGATATAAGTGCAAAAAGAGTTTCAAAAACTAGTTGATTATTTATTAAATATGGCTAATAGCGATAACAATTATGAAGATATAACCGAAGAAATAAAAGAATTGGATAAAGAAATAAGTTTAAAAAAAAATGAAGTAAAACAAGCCAAAATGACCATGAGTACAACTAACTATGCTAAAGAAAACGATCGCATAATTGATGAAAACATTAAAATTGGTCTAGAAAATAAACGCTTAGTATATAACCATGAATTAGAAAAAACAATGCGTCATTTAAACAAAGCTAGTACTGATGAAGAAGACTTACATGACTCTTTAACTACTGTAGTTATGCGCTTAAAATCACTGCGTTCCCTAGAAGAAGTCTTAAATGAAAAATTAAAAAACTCTGATAAGTCTTTAGAGCCTTTTTATGAATCAATGCTAGCTAAAGAAAATGAAGAAAAAACCAAATTATTACAAAAAAAAGAACAGCTTACCAAACAATATGATGAAGTTAAAGAACGCTTATCTTACTACGGTAATTTAAGAGTTGATATCGAAAGTAAATTAACCAATATTAAAACCCGCTTAGAAGACACTTTAACAGCTTTAAGTAATCCTAATTTTTATGTTGATGAAATATTAAAAAAGAAAGATGAAGAACAAATTGATACTTTAAATAAAGAACTAGAAGACTTAGAAACCCAAAAATTAAAATTAATTACTGATCCTGTTTATATAGCAAATGAAGCAAATAACTTATTTTTAGAAGAAGACTATCCAGCTACCTTAAACTGCCTTAAAGAATTAGTAACAATTATTAAATCTAAACCTTATATGGAAGAAAGTTTAAATAACTTAAAAGATAAACTAAGTCAAAGCGAAGAAACATTAGAAGCTTTTACAAGCGAAATAGAAAATAAAACCTACCTTGGTGAAGACTCTAAAATCGTCGAAGAACGCATCGACTATTTAAAAAATAAATTAGATGAATTAAGTAACCAAGAAAAAATAATTCAAGAAAAAATTAATAAAATTGATAGGCAAGAAATAATAAACATTGATGCCAAAATGACTAACGTTCATAATTTATATGACACTTTAAAAGATGAATACGAAGAATATAAAAACATTATCTTCAATTTAGATGAAAATACATCACCTCGTAAAAAGGCTTCCTTGCAATCAGCCTACACTAGAAAAAAACAAGAAATGGAACAAGTTAATACCATTTTAAATAATTACCAAAAAGAATTAGAAACATTAATACTTCAATCAGAAAAATTACAAAATATAGAATTAGTTAAAATAAAAGAGGAATATCAAGCAATTGATCAAGAAATATTATCATTAAAAAAACAAGGCAAAACTAAAGTTAAAGACATATTAGCCATGGAAAAAGATAAAAATACCTTGAAAGAATTATCTGATGACGTTGAAGCTATCAAACATCGGCAAAAATTCAAAAAAACCGCCGATGAAGTATATAACGAACTAGAAACATTACTAACTGGTCAGAAAAAAGTTGCTGTGGAAGAAAAAGAAGTATTAAACGATTTTCGAATTGAAGAAGAACCAATAGTCCCTCTAATAAAAGAACCATATGAAACAGTTAATAAAACCGTTTTAGAAACGGCTGATCAAAATATCGATGATACTTTAGTCTTCCCACCAAGAAATATGCCTAATAAAGAAAGACTAAAAGTTGTAAGTATTGAACCTTTAAAAACGCCAAATGAAGAAAAAAAAGTTGAACAATTAGAAACCCTTAATACCAATGAAGAAGATGAATATATTAGCTTTAACGATATATTAAATAGTGAGGCTCCTTATGAAAATTAAACCAAACACAATTATAACCTTATCAAATAATGATGAGTATATTATATTAAGCGAAACTATTCATCAAGGAAACAAATATTTTCTTGCAATGGGTTTAAAAAATAAAGAACCTATTGCCAGTGATGTTGCTATACTAAAAGAAGAAATAGAAGCTTTAGAAACATACGTTGTCAAAGTAAGTGATCCTTATCTAATGGAAACACTAACTAAAAAATTAAAACAACAATAGTATAGCAATATCTTTTTTTTTATGTTAAAATAACAATTAGAAAAGAGGTATTTATAATGGAATTAAAAGGAAGTAAAACAGAACAAAATTTAATGAGTGCATTTGCTGGTGAAAGCCAAGCCCGCAATAAATATACTTATTATGCTTCAAAAGCTAAAAAAGAAGGTTATGAACAAATAGCAGCTATTTTTGAAGAAACAGCTAACAACGAAAAAGAACATGCTAAACTTTGGTTTAAAACTTTACATGACGGTGATATACCTGATACATTAACCAATTTAAAAGATGCTGCAAATGGTGAAAACTATGAATGGACTGACATGTATAAACAATTTGCTAAAGAAGCAAAAGAAGAAGGCTTTATGGAAATAGCCAAATTATTTGAAAGCGTTGGCGAGATTGAACGTCACCATGAAGAACGTTACTTAAAATTAGTTGATAACATTGAAAACCACCTTGTATTTGAAAAAGGCGAAGAAAAAGTTTGGATTTGCCGCAACTGTGGCCACATTTATGTTGGCAAAAAAGCCTTAGAAATATGCCCAGTTTGTAAACATCCAAAATCATACATGGAATTAAAAGCTGAAAATTATTAATTGCCAAATTAACTATTAAATGTTAAAATATAACTTAAGAACGAAGAAAATGTCTAAGTAGTAAAAGGAAAATTCTTTTATAGAGAGGAATTTATTAGCTGCAAAAATTCTAAAGAACCCTTTTATGAATTTCAACATTGGAGTTTGTTAGTCTATCGTGCTTTAAACGAAAAAGTTGCTAGTTCCTAGAATATGGGTGGTACCGCGGCCAAAAGTCGTCCCATAATTTAGGAACTTTTTATTTGAAATGGAGGAAAATTATGAAAGAAAAATTGGAAAACTTAGTTACTTTAGTCAAAAAAGAACTAGATGCAGTAAGCAAAGAAGCCGAAATACTAAACTTAAAAGCTAAATACATTGGCAAAAAAAGTGAATTTAGTAATCTCTTAAGCTCTCTAAAAGAAATGAGTACAGATGAAAAAAAAGTTTATGGACCTTTATTAAACAGCAAGAAAAAAGAATTGGAAGCCTTATTTACAACTAAAATTGAATCTTTAAATAACAACATTGAAACTGATTTTGACGAAACATTGCCTGTTAATATAAATACCGGATCTTTGCATCCTGTTACATTAATAGCTAAAGAAATAACTGAAGTTTTAAAACGCATGGGCTTTACCGTTTTACAAGGACTAGAAATGGAAGATGATTACCACAACTTTGAAGCCTTAAACATTCCCAAAGATCATCCTGCTAGAGACATGCAAGATACTTTCTATTTAGATAATGGCAAACTACTTAGAACTCAAACAAGTGGTGACCAAGTTCATGCTATGGAAAAATACAACGTGCCATTAAGAATTTGCTCACCAGGAAGAGTCTTTCGTAATGAAGACTTAGATGCATCCCATGAAAATACTTTCTTTCAATTAGAAGGCATGGTTGTCGATAAAGACATCAAAATTGAAAATATGTTCTACGTTATGAAAGAATTACTAAATGAAGTTTTTCACCAAGACGTTAAAATGCGGGTGAGACCTGGCTTTTTTCCATTCACTGAACCTAGCTTTGAAATGGACATGTGCTGCTTAATTTGTAACGGCAAAGGCTGCCCAACCTGCAAAAATTCTGGTTGGATCGAATTAATACCTGGTGGTATGGTTCATCCTAATGTCTTAAAAAAAAGTGGTATTGATCCTGATAAATACACAGGTTTTGCCTTTGGCATTGGCCTAACAAGACTAGCAATGATGAAATATAAAATCAATGACATTCGCTATTTAAATAGTGGGGATTTAAGAGCCTTAAAAAAATTCGAAATAGAGTAGGAGTGATGGTATGTTAATTTCATGTAATAGATTAAAAAGTTATATAAAAAATAGTGAAGATATCAACTTTGTTAAAGTCTGGGATACTTTTACCGTTAAAACTGCCGAAGTTGAAAAAGTAACCGAAAAAGGTAAAGACTTAAAAGACGTAATAACTGCTAAAATAGTATCTGTAAAAAAACATCCTGAAAGTAAAAAATTATCATTATTAAAAGTCAGTGATGGAACAAACACTTATGATATTGTTTGTGGCGCGCCTAATGTTAAAGAAGGCTTAATTGGTGTTTTAGTTAAAGAAAATGGCATGGTAAGTGGCATCAAAATTACTAAACGTAAATTAGCAGGTTACATATCAGAAGGAATGATGTGTGCCTTTGATGAACTAGGAATTGGAACTGACCATGAAGGCATTATAGAACTACCAGATGACACACCTATAGGTGTCGATATAAAAACTTTGTATCCTATCGAAGATGTTATAGTTGAAATAGATAACAAATCCTTAACCAATCGTCCCGACTTATGGGGCCACTATGGAATAGCAAGAGAAATAGCCGCCATAACCGGCCATGAGCTATTACCTTTAGAATTACTTGAAGTAGAAAATAATCAAACTAACTTAGACATAAAAATTTTAAACGAAGATTTATGTCCTAGATACTGTGGCATTAAAGTTAAAAACTTAACTAATAATAAAACCCCTATATCTATGCAAATCTTCTTAAATTATGTGGGCATGCGTTCTATATCATTATTTGTTGACCTAACCAACTACTTAATGTTAGAACTTGGTCAACCAATGCACGCCTTTGATGAAAGAGTAGTAAAAAATATAACCGTTAAATTAGCTAAAGAAAACGATACTTATACAACATTAGACAAACAAGAAAGAAAATTATATAACGATACTTTAATGATAACAAATGGTAGTAAGTACTTTGGCATCGCAGGCGTAATGGGAGGCTTAGATAGTGAAATACTACCTGATACTAACAGCATCTTTATTGAAAGCGCTAACTTCAATGCGGGCTGTGTTAGAAAAACCGCGGTCAAACTTGGCCTTAGAACGGAAGCATCATCTAGGTATGAAAAAAGCCTTGATCCTAATTTATGCGACCTTGCCATTAAAAGACTATTATATCTTTTAAAAAAGGAAAATCCCGATATGCAAATCGCATCTAACTTAACCGACATTTATCCACATATTCTAAAGCCAATTAATATTACGTTAACTAAACAAACAATAAAACGTTATACCAATATTCCTTTTACTGATGAAATGGTTAAAAATATATTAGAATCTTTAGACTTTAAAGTTCAAGTTAACAAAGAAGATTACTTGGTTACTGTTCCTACAGTAAGAGCAACAAAAGATGTTACCATTCCTGCCGATCTAATTGAAGAATTAGTAAGAATTTATGGCTATGACAAAATAAAAGAAGAACCCCTAAAACTAGCCTCTAAAGCAAAGGTTCATGAAACTATATGGGATGAAGAATACCTTGCCAAAAAATATTTAGCAACAGCATTTAAAATGAATGAAATTCACTCTTATTTATGGTTTGAAGATGAAGCTTTAAATAAACTAGGTATTATAAAAGAAAATGTTAAACTAATTGGTGCCGGCAAAAATAAAACCTTAAGAGATGACTTGCCATTAAGTTTACTACCAATAGTCAAAGAAAACCTTAAAAATTATGAAAAGATAGCTATATTTGAAATAGGCACAGTTATTAAAAATGATCAAAATAATCGTCATTTAGCCGTCATGTTAGCAAAAAGTGAAAAAATGGAAGACTTACTTCTGCAAGCTAAAGAAATAACCGCTTCTTTATTTAAAAGTCTTAAACATCAAAAAGTTACATTTAAAACGGGAAAAATGGCCGACTATTACCACGACAAATCTCAGCAAATATGGTGTAATGAAGTATTAATTGGCTATATTTTAATGTTTAATAGTCAAGCAAATAATTACATTGGGAAGAAAAAATCTCTAGTAGCAATTGATATTGATTTTGATAAATTTAGAGAAATACCGAAAATCACCCCAGAATTTAAAGCCATAAGTAAATATCCAACTGTAACATTAGATTACACAATAACTACCCCTAAAGAAATAAAATATGCTGACTTAGAAAAAATATTAGATGAATTTAAGTCAAATCTTATTCTAAAACGGACTTATAAAGATGTTTTCTTAAATAAAGATAGCAAAAATTATACAATTGCTTATGAAATAGGTAGTTATGAAAAAACATTGGCTAAAAAAGAATTAGAAAATTTTCAAGTGCGGTTTATTAATCATATCAAAAACAACGGATTAGAAATTATATCTTAATCCGTTTTTATTTACATAATTTACATTTATCTAAAAATAAAACATATAAAAAGAACTCAAATTTTGTTATCCTTTTAATAGGATGTGATACTAATGAGAAAACTAAGTCTTTTAATTTTATTAATATTAATTATAGTTCCTAAAAATATCAAAGCCGAAGAATTATACTACATTCCTTGGCGTAATACATATTATATGCGTAGCCAGCATTCTTATGCTTTTACTAAAAATAATATTCAATATAAAGCCTACATACCTGCTATATATACAATTATAACCGATAAAGAAGATGTTGATAATAAAAATGCTTGGAGCTTTCATGAAAAATACACCGTTCCTTGGCAAATTACAGATTCAAATTATTTTTTAGCTTACTGTGCTGACTTATTTGTTGACATAAAAGAAGGGGAAGCCTACCAAAAAGTAGATCTTAAAAATTCAAGCTTTATCCTTGATGATGCTAAAGAATATATAAAAGGTATATTACAACAATCATATCCTTTTATAAGTGAAGAAGAAATGAAAACCATTTTAAAAGATAAACAAGTATTAGTTGAAAAAAAAGTAGGTGATGAAACATTTTTAACTGCCCCAAAAAATGAAAATCCAACTAGATCAGTTACCCTAGATGAACTAGTATCAGCAATTCAAACAGCGATTATTTTTCATACCAATCCTGATAGTCTTGATAGCATTTACTCAAATACTCATGAACTAAGTTCCAAAACAGTTTTAAAAAATGCTAATCTTTGGAAACTTACTGATAAAAAAGGCAAATATGATGAAGTAGAAAACAACATCACTGCCATTTATAATTATTTAATAACCCAAAAACAAGACCTTGATGATGAAAAAATAAACCGTATAGGGGCAAATAATAAGCAAGAAATATTAATAGGCTTAAAAAATGTTAACAATGTTGATAACGTAAATGTTGAAATATATGAAGATGATAATCTTATTCAAAAAACAGCTTTAAAAGATCAAAAAGAGGATTACTTTAATAATTATATTGTCCCATTAAATAAAAAAGTAGACATAGAAAAAACTAGCCTTAAAATTGATGGTACTGTCTATCGGGCTGATGTTTTTGCCTATGAGTCTGTAACCAGTAAAACTACCGCTCAGACGTTAGTTGGTTTAAATAATGATAATAAAGCTCTTAATCTTGCTTATGCTGACAAAATTATTGAAACTAATGAAAAATCTGTTTCTGTAGAAAAAGATGCCAATAAAAAATATTTATATCCCGGTGAAGAATTTGAATATACTTTTAAAGTTAAAAACAATGAAAACAATGATCTTACTCAAATATTGATAACTGATGAAGTACCTGACGAATTAAGTATAGTTTCTGCATCAGATGGTAATATTTCTGATAATAAAATAGAGTTTGTTGTCGACTTAAAACCATTGGAAGAAAAGACATTTAAAGCAACTGTAAAAGTTAAAGATAATGTAAAAAATGGCAAAATAAGTAATAAGACAAGTATTTTATTAAATAACGTAAAGACCAACAGTAATGAAATAACAATTGAAGTAATCGATAATCCTCAAACAGGTAAAAATTTATACTTACCATTAAGTTTAGTAACAATGCTAATTTTAGTAATAGGCACTATATTAATTAAAAAAAGAAAATTGTATCATTTATAAAACGACTTACCAACCAAGTCGTTTTATTATTAATGTCATAAAAGAGGAAATATAGTTATGTGTTAGCAATAAAAAACTAACGGAGAATAAATGTCTTATTTGGTATTTTGGGTACGCCTTCCACAATTAAGAATGTTCCTTTTTTACTTAACATATTCATAATAACATAATCCCAGTAAATAACTAAACTTTATCATAATGAGTCCACATTCTAATAATATGGATCTCTTTTTTTTCTTCATCTACTTCATAAACAATTCGATGTAATCTATTAATTCTTCTAGAATATAATCCTGATAATTCACCAGTTAATTTTTCATATGATGGGGGATAGCAAAAAGGATTATTTATCATTAAATTTAATATATTTTTACAATTTTTATCAAGATTAGAATTTTTTAATTTTAATTTATCTTTTTCAGCTTGTTTAGAAAACCTGATTGTATATAAATTTACCATTCTTCATCCTTTTCATATTTTTTTGCTAATTCCCAATTTTCAGTTTTTCTTATATTATTAATATTATCTACATAACCTGGAATACTTGATAAAAATAGTGTTTCTTCAATATTTTTCCATTCATCTTCAGATATTAATACAGCATTTTTTCCCTTATTATTTACAATAGTAATAGGATTAAAACCAACATTAACATCAGACACCAATTGATATAAGTTTGCTCGAGCATTGGTTATATTTATTGTACTCATTATAAATCACCTCATTTACATTTTAACGTACTTTTTTGCGTACGTCAAGTATTCAATGCTATTATATGCAAAAATTAAATAAAAATACAAAAAATCTGATTAAAATTATTTCGTTACAACTTCTTCAGCTTATTGGTAATAACAATAAAAAAATCACCTAACTCAGCAATAATGCACATTATATGGCAACACTTGGCATGCGTTTATTGAATGTTCCTTTTTTATTATATGCAAGTTTCCTTGACAAATACATCATAACAAAAAAAACGCACTTTCATCAAGCACGTTATCTATTTTCACTCGAATATTCGAGTTTGGTATCAAAATGGTGGAGCAGAGGAGAATCGAACTCCTGTCCAAACAATTCTATAATAAAATATCTACAAGTTTAGTTAGAATTAAATTTAATATTAGAAATGGATCTAACCCACCAAATTCTAATACGATTCTTATAAAAATTCATATTATTTCCTAAGAATAAAAATAATATATACCTTATATGTATGAACCCTTAAAAACCCTATAAGGAAAAGTTAGTAAGAGCCTTCTTTTACCTATTACTAGGCTGCTACTGGAGCATAAGAAGCGGAAAAATTAGATTCTCCGTTTATTTTTAAAGTGCATTTAAAGTATGCCTACTACTTGCCATCTTATTTAGTAATTGCTGTCGAAACCAATACTGCCCCAAGTAATACATATTTTAACATATATTAATAGAATATGCAAATAAAGGTTAATTTAACACCAAAACATAAAAAAAGAGTGAATTATTTCATCACTCTAAAATTAGCTAGTTTTTTAACAATTTCTTTAAAGATACACCCAAAACTCCTAAGCTTAACATTGCTAAAGCAAAATAGCTAACTATATCATCACCAGTTTGTGGATTTTCTACAATTTCTTCAACTGGATTACTTTGACCATATACAGCATATTCACTTAAATGAGTAGTAGTAAATTTAACATAACCATTTTCATATATAGCATCAAATTCTTCAGCTACTTTGCCATCTTCAATGTATGCAACTTTATATGTATCATATAATTCATTTACAGGAATTTTAATTGTATATTTACCATCTTTTAATTCAATTAATTCATTATTGTAGAAAATTGAAATGTCATAAGACTCAATAAATTGATAATCAGCAACTTTTATTTCTGCGATTTCTTCCTCAGTTTTTTCTAACAAAGTTGCAACTAATTTGTATTCACTATCTAAGCCAGCTTCACTTTCAAAAACAACGGCATTATCTTTAAATTCTGTAGTGTATTCTTTATCTTTGCTAGGTTCTTCTGGCAAAGAAGGTTCATCACTAGGTTTTTCAGATTCAGCTGGTTTTTGTTCACTAGGTTTTTCAGGCTCAGGTTGTGGTTCTGGTTGTGGTTCTGGTTGTGGTTCTGGTTCTGGCTCAGGCTCAGGCTCGGGTTCTGGCTCAGGTTCCGTAACTTTTTCTTTAAAGCTTACAGTAATTGTAACATCACCATCAGGCATTACAAACTTTTTACCATTTGAAACATCTGTGGTAGATACTACATTATCAGATATTTCAAATTTATCCAATTCATAATTATCATCAGTTGGAGCATAAGTAACAGTTACTTCTTCACCAACAATCGCACTTTGAACAACATCAACAGTACCGTTAGTAGCTGTAGCAACAATATTATAAACTTTTCCAACTAACCCATCTTCATTTTGAGCATAGCCACTGTCTTCGCCTAAATATTCACTAATATCAGAACTATAATTACCACCTGATAAACTAAATTCTAAAACTTCATCATCTTTAGACTGAATATTTAAAGCCTTGTTATCAACATTTGCACCACCGGTGAAAGTTCCATCTTTGATATCTATCTTCTTAACCTTTGTCATATCGCCACTAGTTGTACCTTCAAAAACAGCATAGCCGTTTTCACTTTCAACAACAACATCATTGTCAATTGTAAGTTCAATCTCACCAGCATAGCTTTCATTTGAAGTTATACTAATAGCAGAACCAGTTGGTTCAGCACCACTTGAATTAGCTTGAGGATTATTAACATATTCTCCATGAGCTTTAATATTACCACCAGTTATATTAAACTTACCAGACTTAATTGAAACTCCTTCAATACCTTCAATATTTCCACCACTGATATTCCAAATGCCATATCCAGCTGCATAAATAGCAGGCGCATAAGAAGAATAAATATTACCACTGTACACATTAATCTTTGGACCATTTACAGGATCAATATCTTTATAATTACCATGAATATATAAAGCAAAACTTTGGGTTTGAAAATCACCATAAATATTAATTACTGTACCAGTAGCTTTCTTTTCTTTATCATCAGTGTAAGGTTGTAAATTAACACCTAATCTTGCTGTAACACTTGCATTCTTACCTAAAGTAAAAGTAGTATTTTGTCCATTAACACCAAAAGCCTCACACTCTGCATCACTGTTAGTAACAGTATAGTCTACATTATCCATACTAAATGTTGCACCTTTATCAATATAAAAAGTTTTGACATTAGTTGATTCAATCTTTCCCTTTTTACCACTTTCATCCGCGCCATCAATGGTTAAATTTCCTTCGCCACGAACTAAAATATAGTTTTGAGCATTGCTTATTGATAACTTATGTCCAGCTAATTTTAAAGTTTTCTTTGATTTAATGGAAAGCGATCCTTCTGCAGATGGAATATCACCATTTAAAACGCACTCAGTTTCATTACTACTTACAGATAAACAGGTCTTTAAAGTTGCCCAATCTGAAACACTTTGTGCCTGAACATTAAATACCATTAACATAAAAGTAGCCATACCTAAAACTGCATACTTAAATTTTCCTTTCATTCTTTTCCTCCTTTCAAGTTATAATATAGCAGAACTCTTTTAAACATGCAATTATTTTTAAACAAAAAAACTAAAAATAAGCAATACCTTGACTTTTAAAACATAGTAGTGTAAGATAATTTTAAATTAAAAGTGGGGGATATATATGTATGATGACAAAATCGAAAAACCAAAAGAAGTAAAAGAAAGAAAAGCATTTAAAGCCGACTGGGCTTCCATCGCTGTAAAATTACTGATTCTTTTTTTCTTTTTATTCTTGCTAATTTATGTCGTAACTAAAATAAATAAAGGCAAAATGGAAAAAAAATATACAACTAATTTAGAAAGTATCAGAACTGCAGCTTACACATACTTTAAAGACGAAGCAAATCGCCCAGAAAAAGAAAGTGAAGAAATAGTTCTAACCGTAGAAGATATGATTGATGCTAATTTACTACAACCCCTTAGTATTAGTCGTAAAATAACATGTGACTCCTCTGAAAGCTATGCAACTATTACCAAAAAAACTGACACTAGCTATAACCTAAACGTTAATTTAAAATGTGGTGAAGAAACAAAAAATGGTAGTTATTCTCTAAACTATAAATCTCTAAAAAAAGATAAAGAACAAGAAGAAGTAACGAAAGAAAAAGAAACAACAACTGAAAAAGAACAAAATAATGAAACTACTAGTGGAACACTATACCAATTAAAAAGAACTATCGTTGATACTAGTTCCTATAAATGCCCAGATGGTTTTTCTTTAATAGGTAAAAAATGTTACAGTAACGTTGAACTTATGAAAGTTAATGCTACCGTAATCTATCAAACAATTCCGGGCAAAAATACTAAAGCGACATACCATCAAGGCCAAACATTATATGATGAAAAAACGCCAACCTTAAATACCCAAAAAACTACTATAACTTGTCCATCTGGCTATGCCAAAGAAAACCAAACATGTGTAAAAAAGACTAACGCTTTAACTAAAATTAAAACCAATTATTACTGTCCAGAAAATTACTCTTTACAAGATAACAAGTGTGTGAGCATCAAAACTGTAAGTGCTGCATCAGCTACCTATAATTGTAGTCAAGGAACATTAATTAATAACACTTGTCAAATTAAAGAAACGCCTAAAATAACCTGTACAAAGGGTGTATACGATGCTAATAAAAAAATGTGTTATACCACCGTAAATGCTAGTAAAAGCTACAGCTCTTGGCAAAAAGTTGGCAACATAAAATCCAAAAGTAAAAAAACAAACACTACTACAGCAAGATATACTTATAAAGGCAAAAAAAATGGCTATTACATCTATAGCAAAGAAACCCGTAAAGTCCAAGGCTATTACTGTAAAACAGGCATCTATGATAATAAAAAATGTAAAATATATAATAATAGTTACCTAAAAAAATATTGTACTAATGGCACATTAGATACTAATAGTAATACTTGCATATCTTACACAAATGCGACATTAAAACAAGCAAGCACCAAAACATGTCCAAGCACTTACACTAAAAACGGTAATGCATGCATTAAAAAAATAAACGCGACAGCGAAAAAAACAACCGAATATTATTGTCCTTCTACTTATACACTAGTAGGAAATATTTGTAAGAAAACAGCATCACCAATCATTAATAAAGGCCAAACCACCATAACCTGTCCAAATGGTTATGAAAAAGTAAACAATACTTGCCGAAAAAAAATCCAAACCCAAGGCTATTACACCTGTGAAGATGAAAATGCAACCTTACAAAATGATCGCTGTATAACTAAAAGCCAAACAATCTTTAAAAAATATAAATGCCCTAGTGGTTATGAACTATCAGGCAATGTATGCTACAAATACACCGATTCGCAAACTATAAATGCTACCGAAATAAAAGGAAAAGTAATAAGTGAAGAAACCATTTGGAGTGCTACTAAAACATTAGAAGGCTGGACATTTACTGGCAAAACCAAAACCATTTAATGTATTCAAACTAAAGAATACATTTTTTTAGCCAAAAAAACTTTAATTTTGCTCTTAAATTTTGTAAAATAAAAACATAAGAGGTGGATTAAAAATGAATTGTTATGAAATAGTAAAAAATTTTAAAAAGAAGTATCCGAAAACAATCGCTTGGCGTTTATTTCAAAATGCTCAAATAGTTGAAGAACACCTAAACCCCAATGAACAAATTATTTATGCCTTTGCCGCTCAAAAAAATGATAGCTTTTTAGACTTTTTTACCACGGCTGTTGTAGCCCTTACTAATAAAAGAATCTTAATCGGTCAAAAAAGAGTTTTATTCGGTTATAGCCTTAACTCCATCACTCCAGACTTATTCAATGACATGCAAATATTTCAAGGCCTTTTGTGGGGTAAATTAACCATTGATACAGTTAAAGAAACCGTAATACTAACCAACTTAGATAAAAAATCTTTAATAGAAATTGAAACAACAATCAGTGAATTTATGATGGAAGAAAAGAAAAAATACGGACTTAGAAATAATGAAGAAAACTAAAATAATAATAATCATCTTAACTATAGTTGCTATTATTATTTTTTTTAAACATCAAAAATCTTACCAACTAACATATGAAAAAGATAATGTAACAATAACGGAAAAATATCAAAAAGAAATGCAAAGCTATTTATTTAACCTTACTTATGACAACTTTACTTACACTACCTTTAAAAAACAGAAAATGTTATTTAAACGAAAACTAATTGATAAAATAGATATTTTCAAAGAAAACGATGAAACCTGTCTTGTTTTAAAAAGTACCAAAATATCATTTTATCCTCTTTGTAAAAAAAACAATGAACAAATATCATACGCCCTTATAAGCGATGAACTAAAAAGTAAAATAAACATTATAATGAATGAATATAATGAAACTACAGACGAATATGAAAACATTTCCATTTATAATCTTCTTGATAATAATTTTTATATATGGAACTACAAAGGCTTTACGCACATATCCCAAGATAAAAAAGAAAAAATTAACCTTGTAGATAAAGACATATATCAACCTAAAGGCATCATAAAAACTAAAGATTACCTTTTCATCCCTAACTATGATTTCCCATCTTACTATAAAAAAGGAACAATCATTGAAGCAAAAACCTGCAAAACCTTTAACTGGAAACTAAAAAAGCCAATTTACTTTGATCAAACAATATTAGGCATAAAAAATAATACCATCTATCTTTTAGATAAACATGAACAAATAGAATGGAAAATCAACTTAGATACCAAAAAAATGGAAAAAATCGGTTCAAATAATAAAAAAGGTGTGATATATCAAAACAAATGGTCCTCTGTCAGTGTAAACAAAATGCTTAACCAAAACCTAACATTTCAAGGCCTATACCCAATAACTTTCAAAAATGAAAACAAGCAAATATATGCCGAAATAGAAAACAATAATATTTTATTTTCTAAAGATGATGCCTACATAATTGATAACAACTTTGATAACGTTTACTACTTAATAAACGATACATTGTATATGACTAACCAACTATATGAAAAAATTCGCCTTTTAAAAAGCTTCGAATGGAATTTTAACTACCAAAATATTATTTTTGTCTTTTAGTTATTTGTACCAATTTAAAAAAACTAACATATTTTATAACTAAAGGAGTGAATTATAATGTTTGATCATTACATATTAGAAAAAGGTGATAGCATTGACAAAATTAGTCAAATGTTTAACATAACCAAAGAAGAAATTATGAAAATAAATAATATTGTGGATGAAAGAGAATTTAAAGAACAAAGAGAAATAAAACTGCCCATTTTAGCAACACCTTACTATAACACCTATACAATCGAAAAAGGTGATAGCCTATATGCCATCGCAAGAAAATATAACATCAATCCTGAATTACTAGCTAGCATGAATGGCCTTTCCATGGAAGATTATATCTATCCCAATCAAGAATTAATAATACCAAAAAATAATTATAGTTATTATATAACTAAAGAAGGGGACACCTTAAATACCGTATCGCAAATGTTTAAAACAAATGTTAATAACTTATTAAAAGATAACCAGACAATTTATCTAAGTGAAGGCCAAATATTAGTCCATCAAAAATAAGCCAATTTAAGCTTATTTTTTAAATAGATTTTTTAGTGTTATTATGATATATTATATATATTGAAAGGGGCCATTAGTATGGTACTTAGAAAACCGTATGCTTTTTTAATTAAACACTTTCGTCTAATCCATCTAATTTTAGGGGCTCTATTTTTATTTTTACTAATCAAAA
>CANQYR010000012.1 GCA_947628125.1 uncultured Bacilli bacterium | reverse complement strand
ACATTTGAAAAAGAATGTAACCCATCATGTAAATTTGAAAACGACAAATACTATGATAAAAATGGTAAAGAAGTAGACAAAAAAACATTTGAAAAAGAATGTAATCCAAAATGCCGAATTGAAAACGATAAATACTATGATGATGAAGGAAAAGAAGTTACTAAAGAAGAATGGGAAATAGCGTGTCCAATTGATAACCCTGTAACAGGTAATAACTTGCCATTAATGATACTTTTACTTATTTCCATTAGTGGTGGAACAATCTATTTCATAACAAAGAAAAATAAAATTTACAAATTATAAGACTGTGCTCAAAAACACAGTTTTTTTTCATAAAAAAATAAATTTAGCATATCCTTTTTTAGGAGGACTTATTAAAAATGCTATGGAATGGACTAACGGAAAAAGAAGTTGAAAAAAATCGTAAACAATATGGAGCAAACACTATCACCAAAATAAAACAAAAAGGTTTTATTGGCTTAATGATTGAATCCTTAGGAGACCCAATCATAAAAATCCTTTTAATCGCATTAGCCATTAAAATTGTCTTCTTATTTAAAGATTTTGACTGGTTTGAAACATTAGGAATACTAATCGCCATTTTTCTCTCTTCCTTCATATCAACCATAAGTGAATATGGATCTGAAGAAGCCTTCAAAAACCTGCAAGAAGAAAGTAAAAAAATTTATGTCAAAGTAATGCGAAACAATAAAGTAGTAGAAGTGCCCCTAGAAGATATAGTAGTTAATGACTTAGTCTTATTAAGCCCAGGTGATGCCGTGCCAGCCGATGGCTATTTAATAAAAGGTAACATAAGAGTTGATGAATCTAAACTAAACGGGGAAAGTAAAGAGATAAACAAAGAAGAACAATCCACCGTTTTAAGAGGCTCCGTTGTCTATGATGGCCAAGCGAAAATGATCGTTACCAAAGTCGGGGATAAAACCATCTATGGTTCCTTAGCTAAAGAAGTCCAAGAACAAGAACCAATAAGTCCTTTAAAATTAAGACTCAGGGGATTAGCCCAAACAATCAGCAAAATTGGTTATTTGGGAGCCGTGTTGGTTACACTTTCTTATCTTTTTTCTGTTATTGTTATCAATAATAACTTTCAAATAACAGAAATTATAAATACCATCAAAGATGTCCATCAAATGCTAGACTACTTAATATATGCCTTAACATTAGCCGTCACCATCATTGTCGTTGCCGTCCCAGAAGGCCTACCTATGATGATAACCCTAGTATTATCAAGTAACATGAAAAAAATGCTCAAAGAAAATGTATTAGTAAGAAAATTAATTGGCATTGAAACAACCGGATCCTTAAACATTCTTTTCACCGATAAAACCGGAACCCTAACCAAAGGTAAACCCGAAGTAATAAATATCACAAGTGGCCAGTTAGATAGCTTTTCCAAAATAGAAGACCTAAAAAAATATCCAAGCTATGCCCATAAAGTAATATTAAACATTTTGTATAACAATGAAAGTATTTTTTCTGATAACAAAATAATAGGTGGCAACACCACTGACCAAGCCTTATTAAAATTTTTGGATAAAAACGAAAAATACCAAGTTAAAGTATTAAACAAAACACCCTTTTCTAGTACCATAAAATATTCAAGTGCCACCATTAAAGAAAATAATGAAACAACAATTTTTATAAAAGGGGCAAGTGAAAAAATAATACCAAACTGCACCAAAATGCTTACCAAAAATGGTGAAGAAAAACTATTTATAAGTAAAAAAGGTATCTTATCCGAAATTGAAAATCTAACCAAAAGAGGAACAAGAGTCATAGCCTTAGCCTATAAAAAAAATGAAACCATGGTTTTCTTAGGATATGTAGCCATTAAAGACGAACTAAGAAGCGAAGCCAAAGAAGGCGTTCAAAAAATAAAAAATGCCGGCATAAGTGTTGTAATGATAACCGGTGACTCTAAAGAAACCGCCACATCTATAGCTAAAGAAGTAGGAATAATAACAAGTAATAAAGACATAATCCTATCTAGCGACGAACTAAACTCCTACAGTGATGAAGAACTATCTAAAATGCTTCCTAACATTAAAGTAATATCAAGAGCCTTACCTAAAGATAAAAGTAAACTCGTAAACTTAGCTATCAAAAATAACTTTGTCGTCGGCATGACCGGGGATGGCGTAAATGATGCACCAGCCCTTAAAAAAGCTAACGTTGGCTTTGCCATGGGTAGTGGTACCATTGTTGCCAAAGAAGCAAGCGACATCGTCATACTAGATGATAATATTGCCTCAATAAGTAAAGCTATATTATATGGAAGAACAATCTTTAAAAGCATCAGAAAATTTATCATCTACCAACTAACATGTAACTTCTGCGCCTTATTTTTATCCATAATTGGCCCCTTTATCGGGGTAAACACACCCATAACAATCATTCAAATGTTATGGATAAATATGATCATGGATACCTTCGCCGGCCTTGCTTTTTCCTTTGAACCAGCCTTAGAAGAAACCATGCTCGATAAACCCAAAGCCAAAGATGAACCAATCATGAATAAATACATGTTAAGTCAAATAATTTGGATGGGCCTTTACTCAGCCTTATTATGTATCTTCTTCTTAAAATCACCAATAATTAGAAACTATATACGATTTGACAGCGACTTAAAATATCTCATGACCGCTTATTTTGCCTTATTTATTTTTATCGGTTTAGGTAATGCCTTTAATGCTAGAACTTATCGCCTTAATTTATTCGCTAACATTTGTAAAAACAAAGTCTTTATCATTACCATCTTATTCATATCAACCGTTCAAATTTTCCTAATATATAAAGGTGGGGAATTATTTAGAACCTTTGGTTTAACATCAAAAGAACTCCTATTAGTAATCATATTAAGCCTATCAGTTATTCCCATCGATTTTATAAGAAAACTATTTTTAAAAAAGAAAGGCATTAAACTTGGCGTTTAAAAAAGTGACGAAAACCATCACTTTTTTTTTAATCTTCCTTAAATAAAATAGCAATATCTATGTCAAGTTCAAGAGCAATTTTCCAAAGTGTACCTAGTGAAAATGTTTGATGATTTTTCGTACTTTCAATATTGGATATAAATTGGGTCGAATAACATATTTTCTCGGCCAGTTGCTCCTGCGTCAATCCTTTTTCTTTACGTATCTTTTTGATATTTTTTGATACTAACTCATAAACATAATTTTCATTATTTCTGTCAAACATATTTCACCGCCTATCCATAACTATAATTTTCCCATTTTTTTGCTAAAAATAACTTACACTATTCGAGTAAGTTATGATATAATGATTTTAGGAAAGGAGTAAGTATGGTAAAAGATAGTTTTTACAAACAAAATTGGTTTATTTGGTTAATGTTAATATTTTTTGCCCCAGTCGGTATCTTTTTGATGTGGAAATATTATGATAAGATACAAAACAATACCAAAATTGTTTTATCAATTGTTTTTGCTTTTATTTTCATAGCGATCATGGGTAGTATGATAAATACTGAACAAGATTTTAAAGGAAACAGTCAAACAAATATAAATAATACTAACAATCCAAAAGAATTAAATAATCCAAGTGATGAAAATGAAAAAACTGATAATCAAGATGAGCCAGCAAATAGCGAAACACCACAAGCGGGTACAGAGTCTAAAGAAAATAAAACGTCAACTAATCAAGACAAGCAAAAAGAAAATGAAGAAACAAAAGAAAACAATCAATCATCTAAAGAAAATGAACCAGCAAAAGAAAATAATCAATCATCTAAAGAAAGTGAAACACCAAAAGAAAATAATCAACCATCCAAAGAAAGTGAAACACCGAAAGAAAATAATCAAAATGAGTCAAAAGAAACTAACACTACAGAAAGTACTAATTCTAATAGTAAAGAAACCGTTAGTCAAACAAATGCCTTACGTGCCGCACAGAATTATTTATCAATCATGGCCTTTTCTTATAACGGCTTAATAGAACAACTAGAATACGAAAAATATTCCCATGAAGATGCCGTATATGCTGCCGATAATTGTCATGCCAACTGGAACGAACAAGCATTAAAATCAGCAAAAAATTATTTAAAAACCATGGCTTTTTCTTATAAAGGTTTAAAAAAGCAATTAGAATACGTAGGCTTTACAAGTACCCAAGCATCTTATGGAGTTGATAACTGTGGAGCTAATTGGAACGAACAAGCTGTAAAATCAGCGAAAAATTATTTAAATACCATGACCTTTTCTAAAGAAGGTTTAATCGAGCAGTTAGAGTATGAAGGCTTTACAAAAGAACAAGCCGTCTATGGCGTCGAAAAAAACGGTTTATAAACGAAAGGTGGTGAAAATATGTTTAATAAAAGAAGCAAAGCATTATTTGTAGGTGCACTTTTATCTACAGCTTATGTTTTATATCTAATATTTTATTTTGGCAGTGCTATGTCAGCAAGTGATTCAGCCGAAGCTCTAGGTGGAGCAATAGCAACAGCTCTAGTAACTCCCCACATTATTATAGTAGCCCTTTGCACAATTTTCTATTGGATTGGTTTTTTAGCTAGAAAACCTTGGGGTGCCTTAGTTGGAGCCATATTATATTGCATCGGATCCTTACTATTTATGCTATATATAATATTTTGCATACCAATGATTGTCTTAGGTTTTGTTGGCTTTGCTAAACAAAGAAAAATAATTAATGAAATTTAAGGAGTAACAATATGAAAAAAAATTTAAAAAAACTAACAACATTTTTAACAATAATTTTATCAATAGTATTAATTACTGGCTGTACAAATACTGATAATAATTCCCAAGATAAAAGCAAAACATATGGATTAAATGAAACTTTTACATTTGACGATTTAGAAATTACCATCAAAGATGATATTACCTTTACTAAAGTAGAAAATGAATTTTCTGAATATAATGATCAAACAGTTGTAAAACTACCGATTACAGTAAAAAACTTAAAAAGTGAAACCCATGGCTTAAATATGTTCTATTACAAAGCTTATGGGGCAAATGGAACCCAATTAGATTCCATAACATCATACTTTGATGACTCACTTGACTTTGCGGGTGATTTAAGAAGTGGGGCCTCTTATACAAAATATTTGTACCTACTATATGATGCCGATGGAAAATATTCACTTGAATTTAATAATTGGTCATCAAAAATAATAGTTGAATTTAATGTTAGCAAAAATTAAATAACCAATAATCTTCCTGAAAATAAAAAAAGGGAAGATTTTTATTTGATAAAATATTGACAAGTAAGATAGATTTTTTTTAATACATTTGATACAATAATCAAAGAAAGAAGCGATTTTTATGGAAAAAAAGAAAGTATATATAGCAATGTCAGCCGACTTTATCCATGATGGCCATATGAATATCATTGATGAAGGAGCCAAATACGGTGATGTAATAATTGGCTTACTAACCGATGAAGCTATTGCCACATATAAACGCGTACCACTTCTAAACTATGAAACTAGAAAAAGAATATTTAGTAGCTTAAAAAATGTTAAAGAAGTTGTTAAACAAGATACTCTAGATTATACTAACAATTTACGAAAAATAAAACCTGACTACGTTATCCATGGTGATGACTGGCAAAAAGGCTTACAAAGCGTCGTAAGACAAAACGTCATCAAAGTCTTAAAAGAATGGAATGGTAAACTAATTGAAGTACCATATACCATCGGCAATAACTGCACTGACCTTGAAGAAGCTTATCGCACATTAACCAACACCCCAGATAATCGCCGGAGCAAACTAAAAAAACTCTTAAAATTAAAACCCTATATAAGTGTCATGGAAGCATCTAATGGCTTAAGTGGTTTAATAGTTGAAAACACCAAAGTCGAAAACATCGAAGAAGGCAAAATAAAAGAATTTGATGCCATGTGGGTAAGTAGTTTGTGTGACTCAACCTTTAAAGGTAAACCTGATATTGAACTAGTTGATTTAACAAGCCGCATCAACACCATCAATGAAATCATGGAAGTAACAACTAAACCCATAATCTTAGATGGTGACACCGGCGGTAAAACTGAGCATTTTATCTACAACGTTAAAACATTAGAACGTCTTGGCGTATCCGCAATTATAATTGAAGATAAAACAGGCCTTAAAAAGAACTCCTTATTTGGAACCGAAGTAAAACAAACTCTTGAAGACCCTTATGTTTTTGCCGAAAAAATTAAAGCTGGCAAAGATGCCCTTGCCACTAGAGACTTCATGATCTTTGCTAGAATCGAAAGCTTAATTGCCGGCTCAACTGTTGAAGATGCTTTAAAAAGAGCAGATATATATATCGATGCCGGTGCCGATGGCATCATGATCCATAGCAAAGAAAAAGATGGCAAAGAAATCAAAACCTTCTTAAGTGCCTTTCGTAAAAAATACCAAGATGTTCCTGTCATATTAGTCCCAACATCTTATAATCAATATACTGAAGAAGAACTTTACTCTTGGGGCGCAAGTATTATCATCCATGCCAACCACTTACTAAGAAGTGCTTACCCAGCCATGCTTAAAACTGCCCAAGAAATATTAAAAAATGGCCGTAGTAAAGAAGTAGATAAATACTGCATGCCAATCAAAGAAATACTAACACTTATACCAGGAGGAAAATAAAATGATTGAAACCAAAGCCTTTTATGATTACCTTAAAACCAAAAACTTTAACTTTTTCGCAGGCGTGCCAGATTCATTACTAAAAGATCTATGTGCCTGCATAAAAGATAACACTAAAAAAGAACAAAATATCATCACTGCCAATGAAGGCAATGCCATCGCTCTTGCCGCAGGCTACTACTTAGCAACTGAAAAATACGGCATCGTTTACATGCAAAACTCCGGCATTGGAAACGCCGTAAACCCTCTTTTATCTCTAGCAGATGAAGAAGTCTATCAAATACCCATGCTCCTTATCGTGGGCTACAGAGGCGAACCTAACACCAAAGATGAACCCCAACACGTAAAACAAGGCAAAGTAACACTAGACTTATTTAAAGCCATGCAAATAGAAACCGTCATACTAGATGAAAACTACCAAGAAAAAATAGACTATTGCTATGACTACTTAGAAAAAAACTCTAAACCAATTGCCCTAATCGTCCGCAAAAACACATTTACAAGTTATGAAATAGAAAAACCTAAAAATGAATATACCCTAACAAGAGAACAAGCAATAAACACCATATTAGATAATCTAACAGATAAAGACATCATCGTTTCCACAACCGGTAAAACCTCAAGAGAACTATTTGAACTTCGTGAAAAAAAAGGACAAGGCCATGATAATGACTTCTTAACCGTTGGCTCCATGGGCCATACATCATCAATTGCCTTAGGTATATCTTTAAATACCAAAAAAAACGTCTATTGCCTTGATGGAGATGGTTCCTTTTTAATGCACATGGGATCATTTGCCATTATCCCAAGTGTTGCTAAACAAAACTTTAAGTACATCTTAATCAACAATGGTGCTCATGAATCAGTAGGATCTCAGCCAACTGTTGCCTTTGATATTGACTTTGAAAAACTTTTAACAGCCTTAGGCTTTAAAAATGTTTATATAGCTAAAACAACTGAAGAAATAACCTATGCCATAGATAAATTAAAAAAAGGTGAACTTCAAGCCTTAATAATATATACTAAACTAGGCTCAAGAAAAGATCTAGGAAGACCAACCATCAGTCCAATTCAAAACAAACAAGCTTTAATGCAAAAAATGAAAAGAGGATAAAAATGAAAGCAATTATTTTTAATTCCGGTCTTGGCAAAAGAATGGGCAAATTTACCGAAACTCATCACAAATCCATGACCAAATTACTAGATAACATAACTATATTAGAAAGACAAATAAGAATTCTAAAAGATAATAACATCAAAGAATTCATCATCACCACTGGTCCCTTTAGTGAGCAAATAAAAGAAGTATGTAATAAGTTTCCAGATTTAAAATTCACATTCGTTCATAATGATCTTTATAATAAAACTAACTATATATACTCAATGTATCTAGCATCTTCCTATTTAGATGATGATTTTCTCTTACTCCATGGGGATCTAGTTTTTAACAAAGAACTAGTAACAAAAATGCTTAATAACCAAGAAAAAGACATCTGCTTAATAAACGAAGAAAAAGCCTTACCCCAAAAAGACTTCAAAGGAAAGGTCCAAAACAATCTCTTAAAAAAAGTATCCATAAATATCTTCCAAGATGACTGCTATGCCTTCCAACCTTTGTATAAACTAAGCAAAGAAACTTTACAAAAATGGGTGAGTAAAGTAAAAGAATTTGTGAATGAAAATAAAACAGACGTATATGCTGAAGAAGCTTTAAACGAAATTTTACCAGATCTAAAAATATATGCCATGTCCTACAAAGATGATTACATTGATGAAATTGACGATGAAATAGACCACTTAAGAGTCCAAGAAGAGATCAAAGAATATGAAGCAAAGAATATATCATAACTATCAGTCCCTTTTAAAAATAATATCTGCTAAAAACCCATTAGTAGTCTGTAAAAATTCGGCCCAAAACACATACATATACCATGATCTTAAAAAGAAATATCCCCATTTAGTTATCTTTAATGAGTATAGCTCTAATCCTTTATATGAAGAAGTCTTAAAAGGTATCAAAAAATTTAAAGACAACAACTGTGATTTTTTAATATCCATTGGGGGCGGAAGTGCCATTGATGTTGCTAAAACAATCAAAGCCTTCCTAAAACTAGACCCAAACGAAAACTACCTAAACCAAAAAATAATTAAGAGTCAAATAAAACACCTAAGCGTACCTACAACCGCTGGAACGGGTAGTGAATCAACATCATTTGCCGTGATATATTATCAAAATACCAAAAAATCAATCGCCGATGCAAGTCTTTTACCAAACTATGTATTTTTAGAACCTAAGTTTCTAACATCCTTGCCATTAGATCAAAAAAAATCAACCTTACTAGATGCCTTATGTCAAGCTCTAGAGTCATATCTAAGTGTAAATGCTACCTTAGAAAGTCAAAAATATGCCCAAAAAGCAGCGAAAATTATCTTAACTAATTATGAAGCATACCTTAATAATGATGAAAAAGCAAATGCTAAAATGCTTGAAGCTGCTAATTTAAGTGGTAAAGCCATATGTATAAGTAAAACAACCGCGGCTCATGCTTTAAGCTATAAATTAACAAGCCTTTACCACATACCGCATGGCTATGCTGTTTCCTTGTGCTTTCCTCATATATGGCTTTATATGAATGAAAATGTAAAAGATAACGATCAGCTAAAAAACATTTTTCATAAAATAAATACTTTTTTTAAAGCTAAAAACTATTTAGAAACTTATCAAAAATTTATGGAAATATTAGCTAAGTTAGAATTAAAAACAACGGGCATCATAAATGAAAAAGACTTAGATGTCCTAGTAAACTCCGTTAATATTGAACGCTTAAAAAATAATCCTGTCCCGTTAGATCAAAAAACGATAAAAAAAATCTACGAAAAGCTCCTTTAAGAGCTTTTTTTGCCTTAATTACTAATAAAATGTCAAATTGCCTTGCTAGGTTTATTTATATTTGTTACAATACTTATAGATGAAATAATAGAAAGTAAAATGTAATAGGTGGTTTAAATGAAAAAGAAGTCTAAAATCAAAAAAAGACTGTATCTCTTTATAAAACGCATTTTTGATATTATCTGTAGTATTGTAGGGATAATATTTTTAATACCTTTATCCATTATTATCAAAATAATTTTCATCTGTACCGGTGATTTAAATAGCATTTTCTACCGGCAAAAGCGTTTAGGCAAAGATGGCAAAATAATCAAAATCTTTAAATTCCGCACCATGGTTCCCAATGCTGAAAAAATATTAGAAAAATGGTTAAAAGAAAATCCGGAAAAAAGAAAAGAATACCTAAAAGATCGTAAAATAGACAATGATCCAAGAATAACCAAAATAGGTAACTTCTTAAGAAAATCATCACTAGATGAGTTTCCCCAATTTATTAATATCTTAGTAGGGGACATGTCACTAATTGGACCAAGACCTGTAGTTGTAGATGAAGTAGAAAACTATGGCAAAAACAAAGCCAAATTTTTATCAATGCGCCCTGGCTTAACTGGTTACTGGGCAAGTAATGGCCGTAGTAATATATCCTATAAAGAACGAATGAAAATGGAGCTTTACTATATCGATCACTGTGGCATATTATTAGATCTGCAAATCATATTCGATACTTTCTTTGCGGTCATCAAAAAGGATGGTGCCAAATGAAAAAATTTTTAGCCCTTATTTTCCTAACCATTTTCCTATGTGGCTGTCAAAAAAATAACCAAACAGAGTACCAAGAAACAGAGTCAAAAGAAATGCCCGAAGAAAAAATTGAAATAGTTGATATCGATTCTAAAACAAGACCTTTCGCGGTAGTCGTAAATAATGCCACCGTTGCCGTCAAAGTTCAGCAAGGCCTAGATAAAGCTTATATGGTTTATGAAATACCCGTCGAAGGTAATATGACTAGATTACTAGCCTTTTATAAAGATATCGATGACTTAAAAATCGGCACCATTAGAAGTGCTAGACATAATTTTTTAGACTATGTATTTGAACAAGATGCCATATTTGTCCATTGGGGCTGGAGTCATTACGCTAAAGATCAAATAACAAGCTTAAAAGTAGATAGCTTAAATGGTTTATATGATAAAGCATTCTATAGAGAAAACCCTGAAAACCTAGCCCTAGAGCATACAGGTTATACTGATATAAAAAAACTTAAAGACCTAGCTAGTGAAAAAAACTTTGCCCTTACAACCGATAAAGGTTTGGTCTTAGATTATTCTACAAAAGAAGTAAACCTAGATGAAGGTGAAACAGCTAATAAAATATACATTCCTTCTTCAAATGTTTCTAATACCTCATACGAATATGACCAGGAAAACAAAGTATACAAAAGAAGCGTCAATAATAATAAACATATTGATTATTATACCAAACAGCAGTATACAGCTAAAAATATCATCATCCAAAAAATAAATACCAAAAAAGCAAGTGATAATTATTACTGGGAATTACAAACAACGGGAACAGGTGATGGCATGTATATCACAAATGGCCATGCAATGCCTATTAAATGGAGCAAAGAAAATCGCCAAGCCAAAACCAAATATACTTATTTAAATGGGGAAGAAGTAAAGCTAAATGATGGCAATACTTATATCCAAATCCAGTCTAATAATCAAAACTATACCATAGAATAGAAGGTAATTATGAAAAATATTAAAGTAATCGTGGCAGCCCATAAAAAATATCAAATGCCCAAAGATAAAATGTATTTACCCCTGCAAGTTGGAGCTAAGTTAAATAAAGAAATAGGCTACCAAAAAGATAGTGAAGGAAAAAATATCTCTAATAAAAATCCTTACTTTTGTGAACTAACGGGCCTTTATTGGGCTTGGCAAAACTTAGATGCCGATTATATTGGCTTAGTTCATTACCGTAGATACTTTAAAGGCAAAACCAAAAGTAAAGATAAATTTGAACAAATATTAAAACAAGAAGAAGTAAAAAAATTACTAGATCAAGACACCATAATTCTTCCTAAAAAAAGAAGATACTATATTGAAACAATATATAATCATTATAAACATACCATGCATATAGAAACTCTTGATGAAGCAATCAAAATCATTGACCAAAAATATCCTGAATTTATGCCAAGTGTTAATAAAATAATGAAAAGAAGAAGTATGCATGCTTTTAATATGTTCATCATGCCTAAAAAATACTTTGATGAATACTGCACTTGGTTATTTGCTATATTATTTGAATTAGAAAAAAAATTCAAAAATGTTAATTATGATGCTTTTCACTCAAGATTTTATGGCAGGGTTAGTGAACGCTTATTAGACGTTTGGCTAGACTATCATAACTATAAATATCAAGAACTACCATTTATCTATATGGAAAAAATAAATTGGGGCAAGAAAATAATAAGTTTCTTAAAAGCTAAATTTTTAGGAGAAAAATATAATAAAAGTTTTTAAAGGAGTAGTAACATGGAAAAAAATTTAAAATTAATGCAAGATGCAATGCTAGAAAGTGCCAAAGTTTTTGCTAAATTATGTGAAGAACATCACTTAAGATACTACATGGCCGCCGGCACCTTTTTAGGAGCCGTCCGTCATCACGGCTTCATTCCTTGGGATGATGACATGGATTTTTATATGCCAAGAAAAGACTACCAAAAATTCCTTGCTATCAAAGACTTACCAAAAAACTTTTATATCAACCATTACAAAACAAGTAATAAATTTATCAATAGCCCCATTAAATTTGAAAACACATCTTATAAAATTGAAAGAGCTATCTTTGGTAATACCGAAGAATGGAACTTATTTATCGACATTCAACCATTAGATGGTTATCCAGATAATAAACTAAAAGCCTTTATCTTTAAAATAAGATTAAAAATAGCTAAACTAAGAATAAGATTTGCCCGCTTACAAATTCATGATAAAAATAATGACATGAAAAAAAATAGGGGAGCATTAGAAAAAATAATATACAACTTTGATAAAATCATACCTATATCCAAACTATTTAACTTTAAAAAACAAATGGAACATCTTGATAAAATATTAATGAAAAATGACTTTGATAAAACCCAAAAAATCATCTTTGGTGATAGTTCCTATAGCCTTTTAAAAGAACTATATGATAGAGAATTATTTAAAGACCCTGTTCTTTACGACTTTGAAGACACCAAATTTTACGGCGTGAAAAACTATGATCTATACTTAACCCAATTATATGGAGATTATCAAAAACTACCACCAATAGAAGAACAAAAAGGAAAACATAACATTAAAATTAGAAAGGTAAAAGAAAATGAAAGCCAAAATTAGTATCATTGTTCCTGTATATAAAGTGGAAAAATTTATTGACCAGTGCATTACATCTTTAACAAATCAAACCCTAAAAGATATTGAAATTATTTTAATAGATGATGGTTCACCCGATAAATGTGGTAAAATATGCGATGATTATGCCAAAAAAGATAAAAGAATTAAAGTCATTCATAAAGAAAATAATGGCGTATCAAGTGCCCGAAATGATGGAATAAAAGCATCAACTGGTAAATATTTAATGTTTGTTGACTCCGATGACTGGGCCGAACCTAACATGTGTGAAGTTGCCTATAATACCATCGAAGAAAAACAAGTAGATATAGCCATATTTACTGCTTACCGTAATTATCCTAATTTTGAAGAAGAAGTCCATGCTCCTTCTAAACTTTTAATAAAAACCAAAAAAGACTTAAATAAATTACAAGCTTCCACTATTTATTTTGGCTATTTTGATCAATTACAACAAAATGCTAGGTATGATTGTATGCCCGCTCCATGGAGTAAAATATACAAATCAGAACTCATAAAAAATAATAATATAATGTTTAATACCAATGTTAAAGGCATTTTTGATGATGGCTTATTTGTTGTGGAAACAATCGAACATGCTAAAAAAGTATACATCGATAAAATACCTTTATATCACTTTCGCTACATAACAACATCCTTAACTCATAACTATAAAGCAAACGTTTTAAATATATATGACTTAGTATTTCAAGAATTAGAAAATTTTAAAGAAAAATATCAAAAAGATGAACTATATGAAGAAAGCTATGCCGCTAGGGTAAATGTTTTTCTAATCAAATCCCTTCATTTATATTTCTTTAACAACCAAAACCCTAAACCATTAAAAGTAAGACTAAAAGAACTTAAACAAACCTTACAAAAATATAGTAAAGCTATTCAAGAAGTAAACTTAGATTACTTTCCTAAAAAAAGACAAATAGTTATTAAACTATTCAAACTACAAGCACCATTTTTAATTTACTTATTTGAATCAATAAATAACTTCCGTAAAAAAATAAAAGAAAGAAAGTGATTCCATGCTAATTTATATACTTTTTTTGATATTTGTCTCTCTAACTATCTATAACTATAAAAAATGTAATAAAGATATCCTAGAGCCATCTGTTATTTTTTCAGCAATCTATACCTTTAGTATTTTTTGTGCTCTAATAAATGTTAAAAAATGGAATATTAACTTAAGTTGGCAAACCTTTTTAATACTAACACTAGGTGGTTTAGAATTTATCATCATCTCTAATAAAGTAAAAGATTACTTTGATAAACATAAACCCCTAAACCTAAAAGAAAAAAAGACTAAAACCATAAATATCGAAAAATGGAAAATCTATTTTATCATCATTTACAGTGTAATATATATAGGAATTCTTATCTATAATGTCTTTGCTATTGCCTCATCCTTTGGCAAAGTAACTAGCATTCAAACAGCCTTAGGCTTATATAGAAGAAACACGTCCTATAACAATAATGCCTCTTTGCCATGGATAATAAGCCAAATGTCAAAACCAGTTCTAGCTGCATCATACATCTGCCTATTTGTTTTTATCAAAAACATTATCAACAAAAAAGGTAAATGGCTAAGCAAAATAAAAAAAGAAGCAATCTATTTATTACCAGTCTTAGTCTACATTTTTGAATGTCTTCTTAAATCTTCGCGTCTTCCTATCATAAGACTAATACTTGCCGGTTTTACCATGTTTACAATATTATGGTATAAAAAAGAAAAATATCAAAAAAAGATCAGTACCAAAACCCTTGGCAAACTAGGTCTTACAGCCATTGCTGGCTTAACTCTGTTTTATCTTGCCTCCAATCTAATTGGCCGCAATACAAAAAGAGATATGGTTGATTATATAACCATGTATGCAGGTGGCTCCATCGAGCTTTTTGACATGTACCTAAATAAACCCTTACCTAAAAATAAAATCATTGGCTATGAAACATTTTGCTATTTTATTAATAACTTAAATGACTATGGCATCATGAAGTTTGATAAATTGCCATCTGCCCAACTAGAGTGGCGATGGAAAAACAACCTTAACATGGGTAATGTTTATACATCTTATCGAAGATGGTATCAAGACTTTGGCTACATTGGCATCATCGTTTTACAAGCTTTTATGGCCTTCTTCTATAGCTATTGCTACCAAAAAATAAAACACAACAATAAAGAAAGCATTCTAAATGATATGATGTTAATCATCTATGCTTACTTAGCATATTCCTTATTTACGCATTCAATTGACTCCACATTCTACTCATTTACCTTCCGCTTTGCCTTTATTACCCAAATGCTAACTATCCTTTTAGTCTACATCTTTTTTATCAAAACCAAAATATCATTTAAAAATGGCCTAAAAATAACCATATGCAATCACGAAATAATCAATTTAAAAGAGGTGAAGCATGAAAAAATCAGTAACTAAAAATTACCTTTATAATGTTTTTTATGAAATTTTAGTCATCATCTTGCCAATTTTAACCACCCCTTATGTCTCAAGAGTCTTAGGCGCCCAAGGAATAGGAATATATAGCTACACCATATCTATTACCACCTATTTCATCTTATTTGGCTCCCTAGGCATTGCCTTATACGCCAAAAGAGAAATAGCCTATGTTCAAGATGACACTTTAAAAAGAAGTAAAATATTTTGGGAAATTATCCTTTTAAGGTTTATTACCTTAGGTATATCATTATTAATATTTTATTTTACCTACGCTAGCCATGGTGCTTATCAAATGTACTATAAAATATTAATATTAGAAATACTAGCCAATGCCTTAGATGTTAGTCCATTTTTTCAAGGCATGGAAGAATTTAAAAAAATCATTGGCCGCAACTTAATCGTAAAATTAATAAGCGTTATCTCCATATTTTTATTCATCAAAACTGAAAACGATGTCAATACATACTTACTAATATATGCCTTATCAACTTTAATAGGCAATGTATCCCTTTGGTTATATTTACCAAAATACATCAAAAAAATACCTTTAAAAAAATTAAACTTTAAAAAACATTTAAAACCAATCATCATCCTTTTCATCCCCCAAATCGCAACACAAATTTATACCGTCTTAGATAAAACCATGATTGGTTCCTTAATATATGATAAAAAAGAAGTGGGCTTTTATGAACAATCCCAAAAAATAGTTAAACTAATACTTACCATTGTTACATCACTAGGAACCGTAATGCTTCCAAGAATCGCCAATAAATTTGCTAATGGTAAAAAAGAAGAAATTGAAAAAGATGTCTTTAGATCCATGAACTTTGTTTACTTTCTATCAATACCCATGGCCTTTGGTTTAATTGCCGTCGCCAAAACCTTTATTCCTTTATTTTTAGGTGATGGCTTTGAAAAATCAATTGCCATAACCGCGGCCATAAGTCCAATCTTACTTTTAATAGGCATGAGTAACGTTATAGGGACCCAATTTTTACTCCCAACCAAAAGACAAAAAGAATACACCTTATCCGTTATCTTCGGGGCCTTAACCAACCTAATACTAAACTTTGCTTTAATTCCTATTTATAAATCAGTAGGTGCCTCAATAGCCACCGTCATTGCCGAAATGGTAGTAACATTATCCCAAATTTTCTACATAAGGAAAATATTTAACGTTAAGAAAATGCTATTTTTAATAAAAAACTATCTTATCTCTGGTATAATAATGCTAGGTATTACCTTACTAGTGCTACTATTACCTATTAATTCCCAAATAATACTATTACTCATCCAAGGATTAGTAGGCGTAATATCATACTTTGGGATATTATTACTCTTAAAAGATGAATTTTTAAAATACATTATTAAAAGAGCAAAAAGTATCATCAAAAAATAGAAAGGAATTTTATTATGAAGTACGACTATCTAGTAGTAGGATCAGGTTTGTTTGGCTCAACCTTTGCTTTTGAA
>CANQYR010000011.1 GCA_947628125.1 uncultured Bacilli bacterium | reverse complement strand
CCATCATCAGCCGCCACAATTATAACAACAATATCCGTAATTGATGCCCCTCTAGCCCGCATCTGCGTAAAAGCTGCATGCCCAGGAGTATCAATAAAAGTAATCTTCTGATCATTATGAGTAATCTGATAAGCACCAATATGCTGCGTTATCCCCCCAAACTCACTATCCACAACCTTACTATGCCTTATATAATCAAGCAAAGTCGTCTTCCCATGATCAACATGACCCATAATCGTTACAACAGGTGGCCTTTTTTCCAAATCCTCCTCATTATCATTTATCACAAAATCTTCAAAATGACTAATATCTTGAGCATCTTCCTTCTTCAAATTAAAACCATACTCCAAAGCAATAATCGAAGCATTATCAAAATCAATTGCCTGGTTTAAATTAACCATCAAACCCATACTCATTAACTTCTTAATAATATCTGTTCCACTAACCTTAAGCAAATTAGCCAAATCCAAAACAGTCATATTTTCCTTGTAAACTAAAGCATCATCATCTTTGTAAGACATTAATTTTTCCTTATGCTTATACATTTCCTTCCGCTTATTAGAATACTCAAGCTTGCTTAAATTCTCACTTTTCTTCTTTAGCTTTTCCTTTTTTAAACCAGAATCCATTCTAAGAGCATTAGTAGTATTTGCTAAATCCTCGGCAACCTGTAAAATACTATCTTCCTCTTCATAAGTAGACTCACTATCAGTACTAATAAGATTAATAGTTAAATCCAAATTAACAACATCATCATCCGTTAAAATATCATCGGCGCACTTAGCTTCAATACCTAACGATTCACACTTCTTAAGCACCTCAGCAACTGATTCATTAACACTTAAAGCATACTCTTTTACAGTCATATATCCACATCCTTTCTTAGAACTTTATAATCTTTTTAACAACTCATCATAAATATCATCAGGAACACTCTTATCTAAAGCCCGGTCCAAAACCTTGCTTTTTCTTGCCTTTAAAATAACATCTTTTTCTAAACGCAAATAAGCACCCTTACCATTTAACTTAGAAGTATCATCAATTAAAACCCTACCATCAGGTGTCCTAACAATCCTTATTAAATCCTTCTTCGCATACCTTTTCTTCGTTACAACACATAAACGCATAACCTCACTTTGCATAACTAATCATCACGATTTCCTTCAGCATTAATTTGACTCAAACTCTTAACTTCAATATGATACTTAGTAAGCTTACTAGCTAACTTAATATTTGAATGCTTCTTACCAATAGCTAAAGACAAATTATCATCCGAAACAATCGCCAAAGCCTGCTTTTTAACCGGATCAATAATATTAACCGTCACATTCTTAGCTGGCGATAAAGCATTACTAATAAACTCACATGGATCTTCCGAATACAAAACCAAATCAACCTTCTCGCCATTTAATTCCTTTAAAATACTACCAATCCTTGAACCACTAGGACCAATACAAGAACCAATAGCATCAACATGACTATCATTAGAATAAACAGCCACCTTACTTCTTACCCCTGGATCACGAATCACACTATAAAGCATAACCGTTCCATCAGCAAGCTCCGGAATATAATCCTCAAACAAACGCTTAACAAAACCATAATGCTTCCTTGAACATAAAATCAAAGGTCCTTTAGTTGTCTCACTTACCTTCGTAATATAAACCTTTATCGAAGTACCCATCTTCAAAACCTCACCTGGAATCATTTCACTCTTAGGTAAAATAGCCCTTGTCTTTCCTAAATCAACATAATAGTTCTTAACATCTTCCATCGCCAAAAGGCCAACCATCATTTCCCCTTTTTTATCATGAAACTCCTCCATAATCGCCGTTTTTTCAGCCTCTCTTATCTTCTGCGTCAAAACTTGCTTAGCAGCAGAAGCTGCCAGACGACCAAAATCAGCAGGCGTAACCTCAAGTGTTATCGTATCACCAACTTTGGCATCACTTTTCATTTCCCTTGCCTCATCCAAAAGTATCTGAGCATCAGGATTAACAGTAGGCATTACCTTAACTACACTACCATCTTCTAAAACTTCCTCATGACCATCATCAAAATCATCAACAACAACATAATAAGCATAAACCTTAATATCACCAGTATCTGGATCAATACTAACCTTCACATTCGTCTTAGCATTATTCTTCTTATAAGCACTAGCCAAAGCATTTTCCATCGCCGTCAAAACCGTATCCTTAGAAATATGCTTCTCACTTATAATATGATCCAAAGCCTTCATAAATTCTTTTGCATTCATAATTAACCTCTTTCCTTACTTAAAACATCAAGAATATACGACTCATCAATTAAATCAAGATCATCTAAAATAGGATTAATAACATCAGTAGCCTTCACAATAGTATCCAAATCAATCCCGCCTTCTCGATCTAAAATAATTCGTAAAAAATAATAATTACCCTCTTTCACAAAAGAAATATCATCAACAACAATCCCCATCTTTTCCAAAAAAGGCGCTATATTATTAACAATAATAGCCAACTTATCCTTCATAACTCACCCTTTCCATTAATAAAAGTGGGTCATCTGCCCACTTAAATCTGCATAACAGCATTATAACATAATAATGTCCTAATTTCCAAGCAAAAATTACCACTAAGCCACAAAAAAAGACAAATAACAAACAATTTGTCCTTTTAACAAGACTACTTAATCGCGTCTTTTAATTTACTTCCTGCCTTAAAACCAGGAACCTTTTTAGCTGGAATATGAATAGCTTCTTTAGTAGCTGGATTAATGCCATCTCTTGCCGCACGAGTTTTAACAGCAAATTTGCCAAACCCAACAAGAACTACCTCGCCATCTTCCTTTAAGCCAGCAGTAATTCCATCTAAAATAGCATCTAAAGCTCTTCCCATTTCTGCTTTGCTCATATTTGCTTGTTCAGCAGCACGTTCAATCAACGCTTGTTTTGACATAAAAAATCCTCCTTTATTTTATGCAATCATAAGGACTTTAATCCTTACAAATTAAAACTACCAAACTTCCCTTATAAATGCAAGAAAAAAAGCACAATTTTGCACTTTTTTTCTAATTATATGACAAATGCAATTAAATTACTTGACCCTTTGTTGACAATTTTAGTTACCGTTTGACTTAGCTTAAAACGCGTATTAGGTGGCATAATCGATAACTTAGCCTGAATGCCCTCCTTAACAATCACATCTAAACTCCGTCCAAAAATCTCACTTTTCCAAATACTACTAGGATCAGTTTGATAATCCTTCATCAAATAATTAATTAACTCCTTACTTTGTAATTCACTACCTATAATCGGTTCAAAAGTACTTTCCACATCCACCTTCATCAAATGAATACTACTAGCAACCGCCTTTAACTTAACACCATACCTAGAACCTTGCTTAATAATCTCTGGCGTCTCTAACTTCATATCCTTTAAACCCGGATAAACAATACCATAACCAGTTTGCTTAGCCATTTTTATAGCCTCTTTCATATTATCAAGCTCTTCCTTACCATCCGCATAAGTCGTAAACACCTTCAATAAACCAGCCTTACTAGTTGCCGCTTCCCCAACTAACTCCTTTAAAACCGTTTGATATAACTCATCACTACTTTCTAAAGTAATATCAACAGTACCATTTGCCGTATCAAGATTACTAATATAAGCCTTAGAAATATAAGGTGAATCCTCATAATACGCTAAAATATTTTCCACATCCCGAACCTTATGAACCTCAATCATACTTTCCTTAACCTTACTAATATAATGCTTTTTAATATCATGCTCATTAGACAAAACATGCACCCAAGAAGGAATTGAAAATTCAATATTCAAAACCGGGAATTCATACAAAGCTTCCTTCAAAATCATCAGTATTTCCTCTTCACCAATTTTCTCAACCGACAAAGGCATAACCGGAACATGATAATTTTCCCGAAGCTCATTTGCAATCGTCTTCGTCTCTATCGCATTAGGATGACTAGTATTAAGAACAATAATAAACGGCTTACCAATATTTACTAACTCCGAAATAACCTTCTCCTCAGCAACTTCATAATCACCACGCGAAAGCTCCCCAAAAGAACCATCCGTAGTTACGACAATACCAATCGTTGAATGATCCTTAATAACCTTCTCCGTCCCTATCTCAGCTGCCTCCACAAAAGGAACCGACTCACTAAACCAAGGCGTCTTTATCATCCTTGGATTACCATCACTATCCTCATAACCTAAAGCATTTTTAACAACATAACCAACACAATCAACTAACTTAATATCCGCCTCAAAATCATCAACCCTAATCTTTGCACCATTACTTGGAACAAATTTTGGCTCTGTTGTCATAATCGTCTTTCCCTGCGCACTTTGCGGAATCTCATCTAAACAACGCTTCTTTTCATACTCATCTGTTAGACTAGGAACAACCAAGTTTTCAATAAAACGCTTAATAAAAGTTGACTTACCAGTTCTAACTGCTCCAACCACACCCAAATAAATCTCACCATTACCCCGCTTGGCCATTGACTGTAACAATTCTTTTTTATTCATTACTTATCACCTACAAAAATCTATGACCAAATATAAAAAATATTCCTACTTTTCTTTCTTTTCTGGATAAAAAATATAATCAGGCTTCAAACCAAAAACCGCCGCAATTTTAATAGCTAAATCATAATACAAATTCTTATTACCATTTTCTATTTGACAATAATAAGCCTGCGTAATATGTAAAATATTAGCCATTTGAATTTGACTATAACCACATTGTTTCCTAATATTAATAAGTCTAGTCCTTTTCATAAATAATCCTCCTATTTAATTATATCACATTTACCCACAGTTTTAATTAAATTTATTATTTTCTTGAGAAAATTATAAAAGGTGATGTTTAATGATTTCTGAACGATTAAAAGAACGCCGTAGCTATGAAGGCTACACCCAACAAGACATAGCAACCATGCTAAACGTTGGCCGTGCGACATACGCCGGCTGGGAATGTGGCAAAGATATCATTCCCCTAAAAAGAATGTACAAAATTGCCAACCACTATAGAATTAACTTAGACTACATGCTAGGTATTACTAACCACGAAGAAAAAATGAAATACAAAAAAGAATTTGACATCAATCAAGTAGCCAAAAACCTAAGAAAAGTTAGAAAAAACCGCAAATTAACCCAAACAGATGTCGCAAACATATTACACACGACCCAATCAAACATCCATAAATATGAAACGGGAAAATGCTTAATAACAACCATGTATGCCGTCCAATTTGCTAAAAACTTTGACTGTTCCTTAGACGACATTTTTGATCGTAAAAAAAATGAAATTAAAAAACTGATAACCAAATAATAGATTATCAGTTTTTATATACTAAAACATTTTTTCCACATCATTTGGAACATTACCCTCCATAATCGTATCAATAATCTTTTTCTCTGTTTCACTACTAACCTTTTTTCCCGTCATTTTACTTAAAGTATCAATAACTTCCTTCAAAGTATCTTTATCCTTCATATTCCCATTTTGTAACTTACTAGCTAACGAAAGAATAGTTTTTTTATCAACCTTCGTTTTCTTCTCAACCTTCTCAAAAAACGAATCCTTAAACTCCATATAAAACCTCCTAGGTTATTATATGTAAATTTATTTTAAATAATCAAAAAAAATATCATCAGGCTTCTTTCCAAAAATATCAGCAATTTTAACCGCCAAATCATAATAAAGGCGACGATTATTATGCTCAATTTGCCAATAATAAGACTTACAAATATTAAGCATATCGGCCATTTGCTGATAAGTATAATTCCGCTTTAAACGTTCTTTTTCTAAAATTTTATTCTTTGTTTTTTGCAAATAACCCTCACCCCTTTGCCTAAAATAATAATATAATAAAATTTTTTAAAAGTCAAATTTGTATAGCTATCACCGGGTAGACATTATTTATAAAGAACAATAAACTAAAAAATAAGGAAGGTATTATGAAAGACATTAAAAAAATTATTGGCATGAATATCCGCTATATAAGATACCAAAGTGGATTATCCCAAGAAAAATTTTATGAACAAAAAGGTTTAAACGCTAAATACTTAGCCAGCATAGAACGTGGCGAAATAAACATAAGCGTCGAATACTTATACGAATTAGCTAAAGCCCTAAAAACAAATATGACTGAACTAATAACTTATGATGAAAATAAAATAATAAACAAAAAACGAATTGACCAAATAGCTACAACCAAGTAGCTTTTTTTAATAATTGCATTTTTAAGTCAGGTTTGATATTATTTTATTAAGGTGATCATTATGAAAAAAATAAAAGAAACAATAATCGATTTCTTTAGTAGCAAAAAACATATTTACTGGTCAATTACTATACTTATAATAGTTGTAATTGCTATCATTGCCATCATAACAGTCAGCATAATGCTAAAAAGATACACACCCGAAGAAACCGAAAACATATTAGTAGAAGCTAGTAAAACCTACCTAAATAACCATAAAGAAAATAAACCAAATGAAAACGAAGAAACAAAAATACTAGCTAGCGAACTAATAACTGAAAAACTAATAAAACCACTTGATAAACTAATAAAAGATGAAAACTGTGAAGCATACGTAAAAGTAAATAATAGTCAAAACAACTACCGCTATACCCCAATAATAAACTGTAATAACTATAAAAGCCAAAACCTAATTGATTACATAACCAAAAAAGAACCAACTCCAACTAAAGATGGCTTATATAAAATAAACGATGAATATATATACAAAGGTGAATATTTAAACAACTACCTAAACTTTGCTAACTACACCTGGCGCATCGTTAAAATAACACCTGATTATATCTATCTAATATTATCAGAACCATTAAGCGACAAAACATACCAAGAAATAACCTATGATGATCGCTACAACGAAGATGCCCAAAGCCAAAAAGGTAAAAACGACTTCACCATTTCCCGAATCAAAGACACCCTAGATAGCATATTTTCCAAAAAATTCAAAAACTATCAATCATACTTTATAAACCACGATGCTTGCATAGCCAAAAGAAACCCAGAAGACATCGATAAAAGTAATCAAGTTGAATGCCAACAAACAATTACAACCCCAATTAGCCTTCTAACCGTATCTGACTACCTAAATGCCAGTAACGATGAACTATGCCTAAAAGCCCTTGACCCTAACTGTACTAACTACAATTACCTAGCCAAAAGTAAAAATAGTTGGTGGCTCCTTACTGGTAGTAAAGAATCTTACAAAGTTTACTACGTAGCCAACTATGGACGCATCGAAATAGATGACGCCAACAGTAAAAAAACATTAAGAGTCGTAACCACATTACCTACAGATGTTCTATACAAAAAAGGCAATGGCAGTAAAAACGATCCTTACGAAATAAAAACTTACGCAAACTAAAAAGAAGGTTTTCCCTTCCTATTAGAATATTAAGCCACCAAGAATGATTGCAAGTAAAATAAATAGTACCAAAATGATAAACGCGCTAAGATTGTTATTATTACAGCCACAGCCAGCATTTTGGTTATTTTTGCAACAACTCATAAGGCACCTCCTATCTAAAGACTAAATGAATGCGCCTACAATTAACACTAATAAGATGAATAATACAAGTATAATTGCAGGTCCAAGTCCATTATTCTCACAACAGTTGTTCATATTACTCCCTCCTTTTATTTGTCTTTTCATTTATATTGTATGGTATTTTTTTTCTTTGGTTCATTATTTTCTTGTGCATTTTTATTGTTTTTCTAAAGTTTCATTGCTATAATAGATATGTACGTAAAGGAGCGAAGATAAAAATGAAAAAATACAAAGCAATAATATTAGGGGTATGTGCTATTTTACTATGTGGATGTGGAAAAACAATTCCTAGCCTATCCGATGGAACTGAAGCAGTAGTTACATTTAATAACGATCAAATTCATGTATCAGCTAACGACCTTTATAATAAAATGAAAGAACAATATGCCTTAGATGCCATGATGCAATTAATGGATAAACAAATATTAGAAATAGAACTTCCAGATAGACTACAAGAAGCTAAAGACAATGCCACAAACACCGTCGAATCAATGAAATCAACCTATGGCGTCGATCAAATCAATTCCTACTTTGGTTCAGTAGAAAGCTACACAGATTACATTTATTTAAATAATTTACAACAAATGGCCATCTTAAACTACGCTAAAAACCAAGTAAATGAAAAAGAAGTACAAGCTTACTATGATAAAAACATCTATGGCGACATTAACATTGATCACATCCTTATTCAAACAGGCGTAACAGACGATGATAGCGATGAAGATAAACAAAAGAAAGAAACTGACGCTAAAAATAAAATCAACGAAATAATCGAAAAACTTGATAAAGCCGAAAACAAATTAGAAACATTTAAACAATTAGCCAAAGAATACTCAAACGATGAAGCAACAAAAGAAAATGGCGGTAGCTTAGGCGCTGTAAACACCGATACCTTATCAAGTAGCTACGATGAAGTTTTAAAAAGCGCTAGAGCATTAAAAGACGGTGAATACTCAAAAGAATTAATTACTACCGAATTAGGCTATCACGTTATCTTTAGAGAATCAAGCAGCGAAAAAAAAGCAATAGATGATGTCAAAGATGAAATACTAGAAACACTAGGAACCGAAAAACTAAACAACGATTCCACAATGAGCATCACAGCCATGCAAGAACTAAGAAAAAAATATGGTATGGAAATAATTGACAGTGACATCAAAAATCAATACTCTAACTTCATCGCCAATCAAATTGCCCAAGCTAGAGAAACCGACGCTGCCAAAACAAATTAAAAACTACCAACAAAGGTAGCTTTTTTATTTAACCATTTCTCCATCTAAACTAAAACTCTTCGCGTCCGTAATACATACATTGACAATCTTTCCAACTGCATCTTTTGCCCCGGAAACATTAACTAACTTCATTGTATCAGTATATCCCATCATTATATCATCACCCTTGTCACTTGCCGATTCAATAAGTACAGGAACAACCTTACCAACCAAAGCCTCATTACTCTTCTTAGAATCAGCATTAATAAGCTCATTAAGCCTTTGTAAACGCTCTTCTTTAACCTCTAAAGAAACATCATCCTTCATCTTACTTGCAGGCGTTCCTTCCCTAGGACTATAAATAAAAGTATAAGCCCCATCAAAATGCAACATTCTAGCAACCTTCAAAGTTTCATTAAAATCCTCTTCCGTTTCCATTGGAAAACCAACAATAATATCAGTTGTAATTGCACAATTAGGAATATTCTTCTTAATCATCTTAAATAAATTAATATATTCCTCTTGTGTATACCTTCTACCCATCAACTTCAAAATACGATCTGAACCACTTTGTAAAGGTAAATGAATATAAGGCATTATATTCGGATATTTGCTAATAACCTCAATCATCTTCTCCGTAAAATTCCAAGGATGAGAAGTAACAAACCTAATTCTTGGAATACCAATTAAAGCTACCTGCTCCAAAAGAGTTGCAAAATCATAACCCAAATCAAGACCATAAGCATTTACATTTTGACCAAGCAAAGTAACCTCCATATATCCTAAATCCTTAAGCCTCTTTACCTCCGATAAAATATTTTCCATCTTCCTACTTCGCTCACGACCCCTTGTATAAGGCACAATGCAATAAGTACAAAACTTATCACAACCATACATAATATTTACCCAAGCCTTATACTTAGAATCCCTAGCATACTCTATTTGCTCATAAACACAACCCTCTTCACTTGTAACATTAACATCCATAGAAGATGAAGCATTTAAAATCATTTGCCCAAGCTCATGAATATGATGCGTTCCAAAAACCAAATTAATATATGGATGCCGCTTCATAACTTCCTTTACAACTGACTCTTCCTGAGCCATACAACCACCCAAACAAACAATAACATCTGGATGCTCCTTCTTATAATGCTTTATCCTTCCTAAAAAACCAAAAACTTTATCATGAGCATTTTCCCTAATCGCGCACGTATTTAAAACAATAACCTTCGCCTTTTCTAAATCATCAACCTCTTCCATCCCTAAATTAAGTAAAATACCCCTAATCTGCTCAGTATCATGAACATTCATTTGACAACCATAAGTCCGAATAAAAAACTTCTCACCCTTCAAAGTATCATCAACCAAAGGCAAAACATCTTTATGTAAAATCTCTTTATTACTTCTTTCTCTAGCCTTTTCTAAATCTGGTAAATTCATAAATAAAACTCCTATTCATTTTTATTTTTAAACTGCAACACAATCGGTGTCCCCATCAAATCAAAACTCTCCCGAATTTGATTTTCTAAATAACGTTCATAACTAAAATGAACTAACTTCTTGTCATTTACATGTAAAGTAAACTTCGGTGGACAACAACCCGTTTGCGAAACAAAATTAATCTTTAACCTTCGCCCCTTATAAGAAGGTGCAGCATGCAAACTATTAGCCCGCATAATACAATCATTTAAAAGTGAAGTACTAATATTTTTTCGATAATTATTATAAGCTTCAATAACCATTGGCATCAATAAATGTAGCTTCTTCTTCGTCTTAGCTGATGTAAACACCACTAAAGCATAATCTGCAAACTTAAATTCATTTTTAATAAGTAGCTTCCACTTGCCTAAAGCCACATCACTATCCTTAATCATATCCCACTTATTAACACAAATAACTAAAGCCTTACCAGCATTAATAGCTAACCCAGCGATATGCTTATCCAAAATAGTAATACCATCTAAAGCATCAATAACCAAGACACACACATCACTACGCTCAATAGCCTTCAAACTCCTTAAATAACTATACTTTTCTACACTCTCATATATCCGGCCCTTCTTCTTCATACCCGCCGTATCAATCACCGTATATAAATTACCATGATAATTAAAATCACTATCAATCGCATCTCTAGTTGTTCCCGATATATCACTTACAATCGAACGCTTTTCATTTAAAAGGGCATTAATCAAAGAAGACTTACCAACATTAGGCCTACCAATAAAACAAAATTTACAATGATCACTTTCCACACTAGAAACAGCATTCATATCCTTAGTTATCTCTAAAAGCAATTCATCAATTCCAATTTTATGTGCGCAAGAAATCGCCAAAATCCTATCAAAACCTAACTCATAAAAACGATATATATCATCCTTATTTTTATCATTATCAATCTTATTAACAACCAAAATAACCTGTTTATTACTCTTCATAAGTAAATCACGAATCAAATAATCACTAGCACTTAACTCTACCTTACCATCAACAATAAACAAAATCAAATCAGCCTCATCAATCGCAAACGTCGCCTGCGCTAAAATATCCTTATTAAAATCATCATCACCTAAATCAATCCCACCCGTATCAATCAAATGAAACTTTTTATCACCATAATTAACTAGTCCATAAACACGATCACGCGTAATTCCCGGCTCATCCATTATTATTGACCGTTTCTCATGAAGCAAAATATTAAATAAAGAACTTTTACCAGTGTTTGGTTTACCTATTAAACAAACAGTCTTTAGCATAATACCACCGCCTTTTAATCCCAATTATTCTACCAAAAAAAACTGAAGTTATCAACTTCATTATAGCACAAATTACTTAATCATACCATTAACAGCCTTCTTCGTATCATTAACAATAAAAAACGCCCCCGGACAAATCTTACTAATCAAAGCCTCAAGCTTTTTAATACTCTTAACATTAACCTCTAAAAAAAGCATCTTCTTAGCCGAACCAAACTCATTTTCTAAAGCAATAACACAAACCTCATACCCTCGAAGATGTAAAGCTTTTATCAAAGACTCATCATCATAATTGACAATAACCTGTAAAGTTGCATTACCACTAACTAATAACCTAATAAGCAAAAAACCAATCAACGTCCCCGTTGCATAACCAAGCGAATAAAATATCGGAATCAAAATACTAGAAACATCCATCCTAAGCGCTTCCCTTGCCACCAAAAACCAAATAAAAACCTCAAAAAAAGCCAAAATAGTACTAACAATAATCTTTCCTTTTAACATTACACTTTGCCTTAAAGTAGCAATCGAAACATCCAAAATTCTCGCAAAAAAAATTTTCACACAAACCAAAAATAAAGCCATATAATTACCTCATCTTTAGTGTGTGAAAAAATTAATAATTTAATACAATAAAGAGCACAACAACACCAACTAAAACTAACAAACCCAAAATTGCTAAAATAATAAACAATTTATCATTATCACTTCCCCTTTTCTCATAAACAATAGGCTTTTGACCATACTTTTCCGTTAACAACTCCGGCCTATTCATATCCTTTTTCATTTCCTTGTATAAAGCATACTGATCACTACTTAACATCGCTCCACAAAAAGGACATATCCCCCGATCAGTTCCAATTGCCTTTCCACATTTCTTGCAATGCATTATAAATCACCTTCATATTCTTCAATATAAGAAGCACCCTTATGAGGTTCATCAAAAAGCAAATCATTATAATCCTGCTGTCTTAATGCCTCATATAAAACAATAGCTACCGAATTAGATAAATTCAAAGCCCTGACCTTATCACTCATTGGAATGCGAGCACAATAATCCAAATTAGCCTTTAAAAGTTTCTTAGGAATACCAGTTGTTTCCTTACCAAAAATTAAATAAATATTTTCATTTCGATTAGAATAATCAAAAGCAGAATGAGGCTTATGACCATACCGAGTATAAAAATAATAAGTCCCAGCATTCTTCTTTTCAAAATCTTCCCAACTATCATATAAAGTATAATTACAATTTGAAATATAATTAACCCCACTTCTTTTAATACTTTTCTCATCCAAAGAAAAACCAAGCGGCCCAATTAAATGTAAAGGCGTATTAGTTGCCACACAAGTACGCATAATATTACCAGTATTTTGAGGTATCAAAGGCTCATATAAAACAATATTTAACATTTTCTATTCCTTAGTTATTTCATAAATATCTAGCATTTTAGCAAAATCAGCAGCCTCTATCATCTTCTCATCATAACGACTAACCAAGTCAACAAACTTACCATCCCGATAATAAAGAATAGTTGGTAACTTAATATTTGCATCATTTAACTTAAACATTGATTGAATATTATCACCATCTTCATATTCATAAACATAAAAACGATCCTTTATATCATTATCCGTAATAATCTTTCTCAAAGACTTTTCTAAATTATACTCCTCTTCACTTTCAAGCTGCGTAACTAAAATAAAACTTTCATCCTGATTAATAACACTTCCAATACTATCCTTATCCACATTTCCCTTAACAACTTTCTTACTCACCAAATAACTTTTACCATAATCCTTTTTCTCCAAAACACCAGAAATCTTAGCAATACCAAGCACAAGTACTAAAAAAGCTAAAACAATAATTAAAATCATTTTATAATCAATACTTGCCTTTGAAGTTTTATCCAAATCTGGTTTCTTAACTTCTTTTTCTAAAACAGGTTCCTTAACTTCTTTTTCTAAAACAACTGCATCAGTTTTCTTAACAGTAGTTTTTTTCTTAGTAGCTGAAGAAGTTTTACCAGTACTACCCGTATTAGTCTTCTTAACCGTATTTTTTCTCGCCGTATTAGCCATATTAATCATCCATCCTTTTCTATAATAATTGTACCATACAATTTTTAATAAAGAAAGGCGTTTTTTAGGTTTTTGCCCTACCAACACCAAGGCGAAACACATAATTTATTTTTAAGGAGGGAAAATATGTTATTTGATAATACAGATTTTAATTATGAAATAGGTTTATTCAAAATACCAGGAACAGACTTTAAAATGGAAAAACAAGATGACAAATTTTTATCACCCGAAGAAGCATTTTTAAGAGGAAATATCGAAAAAAACACCTATGTTCCTTACAAACAATATACTTATTTTAAATTAAAACCTGAAAATGAACAAGAAAGTATGCTTTTAAAAATCATGGCCTATACATTTGCCATCAATGAACTAAACCTTTACCTTGACTTACACCCAGAAGAAACCAAAACATTCGAAAAATTTAAAAACTACATCACCGAACTTAACGAACTTGAAACAACATACACCAATAAATACGGCCCACTTACAATTAATCAAACAAACAAAGCAAACTTTAACTGGCTAAATAACCCATGGCCATGGGATAAAAAAGGAGGTAGCATGTATGTTTAAATACGTTAAACACCTTAACTATCCAGTAAACATTCAAAAAAAAGACTTAAAAATGGCCAAAAATCTTCTAACCCAATTCGGTGGAGCGAATGGTGAACTAGCAGCAAGCCTTAGATACTTTTCCCAAAAATTTACCATGCCTGATGAAAAAGGTAAAGCTCTACTAAATGACATAGCCACCGAAGAACTAGGCCATTGCGAAATGATTTGCACAATGGTAAGCCAACTAACTAAAGATGCAACAATAGAAGAACTAAAAAAAGCTGGCTTAGAAAATATATACGCCGATCATGGTAAAGGCATATACCCAACCGATGCATCTGGTGTCCCATTTACCGTAACATACTTTGCCGTAACCGGTGATGTAATATCTGACTTATATGAAGACATGGCTGCAGAACAAAAAGCAAGAGCAGTATACGAAAACTTAATAGACCTAACAAATGATGAAGATGTACTAGGCGTATTACTATTCTTAAGACAAAGAGAAATAGTCCACTTCAATCGTTTTAAAGAATTAAAAGATTATTACGAAAAAAAAGGTTATTAATAAACAAAATAGCCTTTTTTTAATGCCCTACTCACTTACTATTTTAAACGGATTATCATTTAAAACAAACGGATCACCAATATCCCCACTTCCACCAATGATTTCCACAGAGGGTGCAAGATAAAGGGTCGGACGAACAAGCCAAGCATCGCTAGCATTACGGCTTTCCAAACCACCACCTGGAAATAAAATAAACACAGCGCGAGCGAGAGTAGAAGAAGTCGATGGAAGCATTGTCCATTGAACATTATCTTTAATCAATAGCCAATCATTTGTCATACAATTATCACTATTATATCTAAATATTGATTTTCCTAAACATGTCTCTCTTACATTACCACCAACAGCATATCCATAATCACTAGGGTACATTAATCCTACTTTTCCAGACCATGTTGTTGTTCTTGCGACACTGTCATTACAACCTTTTCCTCCACCATTTGCTTCACATAATTCCTTTCCTGTATGATTATTTCGCTCCGCTTCATACATTGTTTTTGTATTAAACTTTTCATCATTTTTCGAAAAATTGCTACTATATGCTTCGTCTATTGTTCCGGTATTCCATTTTACACTTGCTATCATATTTCTTGATGTCGCTTTTATTCCTATATTTGTCCAATCAGGACATGTTTCTAAAGCATTACTTTGGCCTTTATAACATAAATTTGATCCAGTACGTCTATATAAATATTCATCATTTAACACTTTCTCTATATCGGCCTCGCTCCACTCATTCACGCCATAACCTTCGTTTACTTCATATAACGAGCTATCCCATGAATATTTTGCTTCAAAGTTGTCTCTTATTATCTTTAAGTGGCTTCCAATATTTCCATCTTCATCTTCGATATTATTCATTACTCCTATGATGCGCCACGTCTCACAAACTTCAGCACTTGCTTCTACTCCATCTTCACAATTAAAATAGACATAATTTTTTGGTTTGGTTCCAATATATCTTAAATTATTGTCATCTGTATCATCATAAGCTAGATTAGTTTTATCCTTCCTAGCTAAAGAAGCTATAAATTCGCCGGCATTCATTTTCTTAAAATACAAAGAACACTTTGTTTTACTTTTGGTCAAATTTAAAACAGTAGGAGCCCACCTGTCTTCATCCCATTCAACTGTCGCGTCATTATTACAAACACTATAAGAATATTCATAATAATCTTTATATAAAGGTATATTAGTAACCTCTACATCATCCGAATAAAAAGCAAACTCAACATCTCCACTACCCCCACTTAATTTTAACTTACCATTTATTATCCTAAAAGTTGCCTTCATTTGATAATTAGCATAACTTTGATAAATAAGTAAACTAATAACACACACTAAAATAAAACTTAGTATTAAAAAAATATTTTTATTTTTTTTTGCTTCATACTTACTCAAACCAATCTTTTTCATTTACTACTCTCCTATCTTGACATTATTATAGCATAAAATATCGTATGTTTGCACATTTTTTTAATATTTGCAATTTTAATGTGAAAATAACCTTGGTGAGTAAAATATGATTGGAGAAAGATTATCAGATATTCGAGATGAAAAGTCATTAACTCAAGAACAAATGGCTAAAATATTAAAAACATCACGAAGCAATTACTGCAAATGGGAAAATGAAAAAGAATTTATCCCCCTTAAAAAATTAAATCTCTTATGCAACCAATTTGACGTAAATATTGACTACATTATTGGTAAAGATAACAACCCAAAATCTAACGGTAAACATGAACTAGATCCTATAACAATAGGCAAAAGACTAAAACAATTCCGCCTAAAAAATAACTTAACCCAAAAAGACTTATCAAACCTATTAAAAACCACCCAATCAACCATCAGTGCTTACGAAAGTGGCAAAACAATATTACTTACATCCTTTGCCCTACAAATTTATAAAACATATAATATTTCCCTTGATTGGCTTTGTGGCAGGACAAAATAAAAATAACACCAAAAATGTTATTTATTTTTTTTCTTAACAGGCTTTTTATCAACCTTTTTCTTTGGCAAAGCATCCATAATCTCCTTTGTCTTACTCTTAACATTCATCGCAGCATCTTTAACCTTAACAAAATCATTATCCATAGCCACACTTGCCAAATCATCACAAGTTTTAGCAATCGAAGTAAG
>CANQYR010000010.1 GCA_947628125.1 uncultured Bacilli bacterium | reverse complement strand
GCTTACGTTCTTTCTTCTGGAATTTGTACCCCGGCGTTCTTCCCGTATGTCTCATTACCTTAGCAACAGCTTCTTGCTCTTTGGTTAATGGGAATAGGTCTTCACCTTGGTCTATACGTGTATCATCTTGGAGAGTCTGCTGGGCCTCTTTTTCTGAGAGGCCCAGCTTTATCAAGGCTTCAAGCTGGTTCATGCCAGCTCATAGAAGGTCTTCCGGCCATCCATGACCTTATTGATGGGCTGCCCGGTGATGTTCTTCTCCGGGTTGTTCACCAGAGAGCGAATCAGGCCAACCATACGCTGAGAGCTGGAACCCTCAAGACCGGGAATCTTGTCGGCAAGGTCAGTCAGCGAGTACCGCTCACCGGGAACCATCACATCCAGAATGGCAGACCGAAACCCGTCATTCGCAACCTTCTCCTTGGAAGGCTTGCGCTCAGTGGAACTGTTCCGCTTCTCAAGCTGGTCAATGCGCTCCTGTGCCCAGCCTGCAAGGGCAGTATTGCCAACGGAATTAGCCAGTTCGATGACCTCATTAAAGCGGTCCTTGTTAGTAATGCGAGTAGTCATAGATATCAATCCTTTCTGACGATTAAAGGCCGTCACCCTTGATGATGTTATTGTATCACATCTTGTTTCAGATGTCAATACCTTTTTAAAAAATTTTTTTAATGGTGGGGGTAGAGGGATTTGAACCCTCACGCCTACTGGCCTGACATTTTAAGTGTCATGTGTCTGCCGTTTCACCATACCCCCATATAAATTCCAAGGGATTAACTCGTTTTCATTTCGTGCGCGCTTCCCTACTTTGCAGACGGTTAACTTTACGAGCTTACGAGGGGTCCGCCTGAAGTCCTCCTTCCCTTGGAACAATTATAATATACCATATTTTAAGTAGAATTGCAATAGACAAGATATACAAAATCGGGAATTTTTTAATAATGATTTTTGTTAAATTTGCGAATTGACTTTTTTGCCAGAAGGTGTATAATACGGAACTCCGTCCGTTGCGCCTACAACGGACGGCCCAAGGCAATAAAAGGCGCTCCTCCTAGAGGACCAGCCAACAGGAGGAGCTTTTTTGAGTCGATTACATCTAGTTGTTGCGCACCAACTAGCAAATTAACTCAGACACTTCCATTTCATGGTTTAACCCGACAAAGAAGGAAGGTGTGAAGGAAAACACGGGCCAGCTTTTTTACTTCACATCAATAAAACAAAAAGCTGGAAAATTTATTGACGGATAATAAGTTTTAAAATGTTCAACAATTAGTATTAAATTTTAAGGCCCGTCTCTAATCATTATTATCACCTTTCTCTTTTAGGATGTATACATTATATCACAACTTATGCTAGTTGTCAAGAACTTTTTGACTAAAAATTGCAGTAACCTGCGTAATCCATTACATAAGGTTGTCTACCGACATAACACAAATTACCAGAATGCAAGTCGTTAATACAATTACGTTTAGTAAATTTCATAAATTCGGTCATAAATTTATAGCCATAAGTATGAATCGCGCTAGCAAGCCAAACTTCATCTATTGAAGTATATTGGCCTTGATAAATTAAGCGCTGCAAGACAGTTCTATTTGTACTTTCGCTAAGATACTGAGTTTTAAGAAATCTATAAAACTTACTATTTTTATTAAGTTCACCATGAACATAGGTATATTTCATTTGTTTATAAAGAGTAATGCCACCATCCAGAGTAAAAACAGGTTCTAGGGGTAGAAGAATGCGTTCACATCTATGCGCTTTTGCTTCTGCATAAAATTGTATCTCGCTAGCGCAATAATCATGATATCTATTAGGGGCACTATCATTATAAGAAATTTTGTAAACATACTTTTCATTATCGGGATCAATAAAGCAAGCGCGAGTTGCTCCATGTGCCATCTTAATTCCGGGGATAGCCTTCTGAATATCGCAGACATCTGCATAAACAAAGCGAGCAGCCGGAAGTTCATTGTAATTTGCTTGAATATATTTAGCTACCGCAAGCAATTTACTCATTTCTTTGTATCTCCCTTTCTTAGGATACTAGTATTATATCAGATAATACACTAATACGCAATAGGCAAATTATACAAAAATTTTAATCATTACCTGTTATAGTTAGACAAGTACCGTCTGCATTTACCAGTTGAAATATTTTATCATTATAGTAAATTTCAAAACTACCTGTATAACAATCAATTAACTGATTATCTGCATTTATAGTAACTGTTAAAGTCTGTTCCGGCAAATAATTTATGTCAGGTTGACTATTTATAGTGTCAACACAAACGCCAAGGCCAACAATTATTAAAACTATGCCGACTGCCATTGTAACTCCAGCCTGTATTTTTTCATTTGTAGTATTGCTAGTATTCCACAGCAGAAAACCAAATGCAAGTATAATAGCACCTAAAACACAAATACAGAATAAACCGAATATTGTAATAAACATTGTTATCATTTCCTTTCTTTATATATATTATATTATATTTTTATATAAAAAACAAAAGAGATTTATAGAGCCTAAAAGGGAGAAGTTAATCTCCCTTAGTAAGGCGTATCTATCATCGCTATTTCTTCCCATTCTGCGCTGACTTCTGGAATGTCAAAGAAAGAACGAGAGCTAATATAATCAGCCAAGTGGACAAGACGATCAATCGGAGAAAAAGGCTTGCGCTCTTCTGGTCCATGCCATTGGCCCATGTGTGATTCTACTGCCATAATAAGCAAATCAGGGGCTTGTTCTTGGAACATCTCATACCATGCGACCTCAACCATGTGGGCGCAAGTTTTACCATGATTGGCATACTGGCTTTTGTCAATAGGACCTTTGCCATACTTAAAGCAATCATGTATAAGAATAGCAACACGAGCATAATCTTTATACAAGTCCGACATGTGACTATAAGTGTTCAAATCCAATAGTTCATCAAGTACACGCATTGCGCCTTTAACATGACGCACAAGACCGCCTTCGCCTTTTGCAAATGCAGGATGATACTTTCCGCTGGCGCTAGCTCCAATAGTCCAAAAATAATTGGGCGCAATATTCATAAGAAACCAACGAGCGAAATCTCGTAAACTAGGGTCGGTAATAAGGTTAAGTTCATTGGTAAAATGGCGAACGTCTTTAATCATTGTTATGTCTCCTTTCAATTTCTAGACATAATATACCATAAGAACTAGTAGAAGTCAATTACAAATCGGTTACAAAATTGTGGAGAAGAGTTTTTATTTGATTGCAGAAGCTAGCGTATTGGTTAAAATTGTTTTTAATAAAATTAATCGCCCATTCAGTAGCTATTTTTTCTACTGGAAGATTGAAGTAAATTAAATTGCGCTCATGATTAGATATTTCATTATCATCATCAAGGTCTTCTATAGCAAAATAATACATCATTAAATCAGATACAGGAATTTGGTCCCATGTCATAAAATGACCTAATTCATGAAGGAAAGAAAGACCAAAATCATCAAAATCATTTTCCGGTAAACCGCATGAAATACAAAAATCAAGAAAATCTTTTACAGTTTCTTCAATTTCAATTAAGGCCAAATAAATAGTATGAGTTTTAGGTAGAAAACCAAAATCTGTATCAAATTCAATATTAACTTCTTGCGCTTGAGGAATATTTTGTGCAATAAATTGTTTACAAGTATCTATAATATTTTGCTTAAGAGTTTCTATCATGTTAATCACCCCATGATTAATAATAGCATGTTTTAGGATATTTTGCAATAGATCTTTTGACTAAATTTTGCTTGCAAAATTGTACAAATTGCTAAAAAATTAAAATGCCGTCCGCTGCGCCCCCACAGCGGACGGCTGAGGCTTTGAAACTGAGGGTATTTATTAGAATAAACTGGGCCATTTTTTGACCCAGTTTTTGATTAAAATATTACGTTACAAAAGTGAACTGCCCTGAAGCAAGAATATTCAGAATATTTAATTCACAGTTAGCAGGCAAAACGGGAGGCAATTTTATCACGATTTTTCCTTCTGGATAATCATCTAAAATATACTGAGCATAATTGGCGATATTATCCAGCCATTCTTCACGCTCTTTTTCCTTCTCTTCTCCCATAACTTGGAGCTCTTCCAAAATAGAAGGAATGTGACCAGAACACTCCTGATAAATTTTCATCATTTCAGATTCAGAAATCTTCATTTTTTTATTATTCCTCCATCAAATCAGAAATCTGGTTAAAAAGGTCGTTTATTACGCCGTCTCTTTTAGTCAGTTTATAATCGTTTATTATTTTTATGCGAAGCGCTTCCAATTCATCGGATAAATCCCTATGATAAGGGACAAAACACACCCCGCCATGGTCGATGAAAATTTCCAGTTCATCGCCCTCTTTCAAGCCCAGCTTGCGCCGGACTTCCCGCGGGATTACTACGCGACCAAGGTCATCCATACGGCGAATAATTCCAGTTGCGGTCATAGCTTTTTATCTCCTTTCTATTGGCAGGGGGTGGCGCTTACTGCACCAGCCCCGCTAAAATATCAAGTATATTCTGTACGGTGGGATTTACCGTTGGACCTAAACGCCAGCCGTTGCGCACTTTTTTGCTATCATCAATAAGAATTGCCTCTTCTCCGGGGTTCAACTTCTTGCGCACGCTATCAGCTTTTGTTGCTCCATATTGTACGGCATGAAATTCATCCATCGGAAAATCATACTGCTTGAGCCAATCGCGCTTTACGGCGCTTGTAGCTTTTTTATATTCGGGAGAAGCGCCCAACCCCAGCCAAGTCACGACCACGATTTTTATGCCCTGCTTCTGAAGTTTATGAAGAATATCAGCCAGCTTTTCCATGTCCCACATAGGGGAAGCATCACGATAAGGACTTACATCAGAGGCGCGAAGCTTAGGAAGCCAATTAGAGACACCATACAAATCACAAATCGTGCCATCCATATCGAACACTATCATTTTAATCATTTTTACCATTTCCTTTCTGCCCTTCGGGCAAGTATAGAATAACATATTTTGAATCAGATTGCAAGTTACAAATAGTTACAGATGCGGAATTACTATTTGTAATTATCATGATAACAAAAAGTATTACTGCATTAGCTTAAATACGTTCCATGTGGCGATACTACCAGTATTAGGAAGATTATGAGCAACTACATTCAAAAAAGAAATTGTAAAATAAACACAGATTAATACTAAGATCCAAAAGATAGTTTTACGCAATTAAATCTCCTCCTCCGGCCAGTCAGCTTCATTTTCTGCCCATAATATAGCATCTTTATAAGCTGTGCAAGGACTTTCACATTCAGCATAATACGGACAACCTTCACAAAAACTACGATCCTCTTCCATTTTTAGATACCTCTTTCCTTTTGGTAATTATAGTATAGCACATTTTAGGAAATAGTCAATTAGCAAAATAGTCAAATTTTTACGCGCCTTTTTGTACAAAGTGCATTAATTCTAAAATGCCTCGCGCCAGGGCTGTTGGCGCGAGGTCCAAGGAAATATTAAGATTCTGAAACCAAAAATGAAATAGAAATATTATAATAAAAATGAGCCGATTTTCGGCTCATTCAAAAGACTTCTACTCTCATAGTATTAGGTGCATCAGAAATAGGTGTTGCAATATAAGTTAAATAACGTCTATTTTCATTTGCTTTTATCAGTTGTTCTTGTTCACCTTTGTGCTGAAACATTCACATCTTTCCATCCATTAGAGCAGAATAAACTAACTTTTGCCAATTTACACGCTCAAGATACATTACCTTTTTTTCAAACATAACAATCACCCCTTTTATTATTGTATTTATCTTTGCGGGAATAGGACCCTTTACCTTTCTTATTTTTTATCTTGCCGCCGCGCTTGCGGAAATGGAGATATTGCTGGAGCTCTTCGCCAGTCTTTTTAAACATCTGTTTATCCATTATATTTTCTTCCCTTATTTAAAAAGTAATTTTTTTAATGTCTAACAGATTTGCATATTGCTTTTTAGTGAGCTTAAAAACGCATTTGTTATTGTTGTGATTATCTAGGAATGTCTCACGCCATCCAAAAAAAGCACCGCCAAAAGAAGTTCCAGCCATCGCAATAAGCAAAAGTTAATTTTGTTAACTCAGGGTCTTTTGAAGTATTAATAGTATAATTACGAAACATTTGCAGGCCCTTCCTTTCATTTTTTATTATGATTATAACATACTTATAGTCAAAAGTCAATAGGCAAAATAAAAATCAGGGGAAGTTTTTCACTTCCCCTTAGCAATTTCTTCTCTCTGCTGGCATAGCCAGATTTCTTCTTTCGGAATAGGCTTTGCGTAATTTTTCCAGAATTTGCGAGGGGAATGCCGGAAACTAACTCTAATGCCATTTTGACCACTACAATTAATGTATTTATCTTGCCATAGATGCGTTTGTGCTTGATAATCCGTGCAATTTGGTCTAGTGTATTTATCGCTATAACCAAGTATCAAGTCCCACCATTTATTATCACAGTACCAGAGTTTGCCGTTTGTGTCCGCAAAAACGGCACGTTCACTAATGTAATAAAAATGCTGAATCAATTTCCGCAAACTTTCAAAGGCTAGTGAAAAAATCCATAGGCATGGCCCGCCCGCGAGATTAAAATAAATATCTTTTTCTTTCAAATCCAACAATACCAAAAAAACTGTAGAAAATGCGGACATTGCAAGAATCCCGAGAATAAAGCTTGTAAAATTAAACATTGTATTAAATCTCCTTTTCTACTGGTTAATTTATATCAATGACTTCACCTGTAGCTATATCAATGATATCAACTTTTGTTACGTTAGGTAATTCAAGATATCTCTTAGCTTCTGCTTGTGCTTCTGGTATCGTATCCTTGGGAATGAAATCTTGCGAGATGAAAGTAATTTCAAGCACGTATTTCATGATAACTAGTTCCTTTCTTTATTTGTTGATATTAGTATAACAGATGATTTGCACTAAGTCAATGGGCATATTGCACAAAATTTTGTGAGCACTTGCACTAGCTTTTGTGGAATATAGGAGCTATATATTATCGCGTCCAATGATGTATAACTCTCGGTCTAGTAACTCCGATGATTCAATCCAGTTGATAACAATCGAATCGAGTTCATCTTCATCGCGTGCAACACAATGGCGCACACGCTTCTTCCCTGTAGATGTGATACCAATTAAGTCAAATTTAATCATGATAAAGTCCTCCTAATAAGTTGTATTAGATTTATTTTGTCCTCATCTCTTTTAACTATATTTAGTATAGCCGTTTTGCTGTCCTAAAAAACGGACGTTTGAAACTTTAGGGAATTGTATGTGATTAGTTATAACTTATCGCTTGATTGAAAAAAGTTAGTTAGTCATAACTAACCGCTTGATTAATTAATTGAATACAATTTATTCGTTTACCATTTTATTATACATGATTAAATTTTAAGTAATAAAATTGTGTATTAATTCATTGTGCGCGATTATATTTTGAGTAATTGAATTGTGTGCACGTAATCTTTAGCGCTTTAAATCGCTAAAGTATCAGGATTTTTGATTAATTGTGTGCTATTGAATTGTGCACAATTAAATTGCTCCAAATTGAATTTTATGCAAAATTCCGCGCGCCTGGGTAGTTGGCGCGCGGTCGCAATTTAAATCGTTAAATCGCTAATGCTTTAATGAATTAAAGTATTAAATTTGTGCAATTTGACGAATCAGTTGTATTAAAATAAAATGGAAGCTTTTTAATAAGCTCCCATTTCCTTTTGTTCTTCAACAAAGTAGGTGCGGTTTGCGCAATCAGCAGGAAGGCCATTGAAAAGCTTTTCCGGTTTTTCTTCATTGAGTTTCCGCACGATTTCTTTTGCTTGCTCCAGAGTTCCCACGTAATAGTAAGCTAAGAATGTATCTATAGCCTTTTCCCATTTTGTACCTTTATTATACACTTCTGGAACCTTTGTTTTATAGCAGATTGCAATTACCATCGCTTTGGCCTCCCTTTGTTTTTGTGCCTTTATTATAACGCTAATTCACGCATTTGTCAATTACAAAACGATTACAAATTAAAAATCAGATCGCTTTAGTTCACCATTCTGGTAGTAAGCAAATTTGGGTGCCTCATCTATAGAACCATCTATGCTATACTCTCTTTCGCTGATAATAAGGTCTACAAATACCAGTTCATAAGGGTGTTCTATAGAAATCCTCTTGGCAGTTTCCATTGCTCTTTCGCAAGAACTAGAAATAAGTGCAATCAATTCTCTATCAGCATAGTCATGATACTTAACGACATACAGGTCTTTCATTGTCCATTAGTCTCCTTTTCACGTATTTCTTTATAATATTTAACTTCTCTACCTGTTTCTTTAGTCATCTTACCTACTTTAAACATTACCAACGGATTGGAGAAATAACGGTAGGTCGCATGTCCGCTCTTTGCATCTGTGATTAACATTACATAACGCTTCATCAGAGGTTTTATCTCCTTTCTGGCGGTTAGGCCATAGCCAATGCCATAGCCTTACAGTCAAGATACGCTTCAAAAAGGTACTCAAACCAAGAGGCATCTCCACTATACTTGAGCTTATGCGCAAACAACAATTCGTCCGCAAAAAGCTTCTTTATGCCAGCGCAATCAAATGCGTTAATGGTGTTTATCATTAGTTCAATGCCTGCCATTGGTTTAATACCTTCCTTTCTCTTTGTGATTATACTATACCACATTAAGTCATGCAAGTCAACTGGTATAATACACAAAAATTTCGGGACTAGTTTGTGCATATTGCCGAACCGCACTTTTACGCTTTAATTCTTTAATGCTTTAGCGTATGAAAGTTAGGGACGCGAGGTGCTCTACTAGATAGTACGTAATAGAGTATCATTCCTTATATTTATATTATAACATTATTATTATAATAAATAAATAATATATTGTTATGTCTTGTTAGTGTGTTGCGCGAACGCTTGCCTCCTGTCTGCGTGTAGGCGAGGCTTCCGGCACGCTCTTCATTAGCTTACTATTGGCCGGGATTACTAATGAATAATACTCAGATAAATAAAGCAAAATTAGAATTATTCCCGCGTCATTACCTCGTATAAAATTTTAATCGTTAGTTAATTAACTAACAATCTTTGGGCTATTGGATACTAAAATGTAAACCTCAAGTAGGTTATTAAATTTTATCAGGTAAGAATTTAATAAAATTAAATAGAAAAAATAAAAAGATGATAGTTAATCAGTTGAGTTTGATTAACTATCATCTGCTAGGAGGAGGAAAGCAATGATACAATTAAATTGTAAATAATAAATTAGGAAATATAAAATAAAATAATTTAAAAACAAATTTGTTTTAATTTAATTGCATGCTATTGGTTGTGCAAGTTAATGTGTTTGACACGACTAACGATTGCGCAATTCGTTAGGGGGCGCTTAATGGAGGGGGCCATGCCCGTTTCGTCGATGCATCAAAGAAGGCTTGATGCTTATTAGTTTATATTTTTATTGACATGAAAGAAGGGGCGGGGGTATTTATGGGAAAAAATTAAATTGAACACAATTATTTTCTTTTACCTGGCACAAAAAATCCCTAAATGAAAATTCCATTCTCAATTACCACCTAATGGGAAATTATCATCGTCATCATTCCAATCTTCACCTAAAATTAATGTGATAATATATTCTAATATCATTGTAATTGAGAAAAATGGTCCGCCTAACATAAATAAAAAGCTTACTAAAACTTTATCTTTCCACTTTTCTAGAGCAGAAATCGCTTTACAATAAGCAATTAATTGTAAGCCTCCTAAAAGAATCCAAAAAATTATTATATATATCATGTTTATATTTTACTAAAAAAAATTGACATGCGCAAATTTTTGCGATATAATGAATTAGTCTTAAAGGAGGTGAATACATTGTTCAAATTAGATTATCATTTACAGACACCAGAAGAACGCAATGATTTAGTTAAAAAAATTATTGAAGAAAACCCAGAACTTAATGAGCATTATCTAAATACATTGGCCGATTATCTTATTGCCGGGATAGAAAAGCAAGAGCGCAAAACCCGCAAAATTCTTACAGATAATCGAATGGCAACTGTAAATAAAAGAGAAACTTCCTTTGAAGGACTCGTATCACAATTTGAAAATGGCGAAGATGGTATCTACAATATTATCACAGAAGATAAAAATATAATCTTTTAGCCAAAAGTAACAATTACTAAAAAAGATTTAGAAGAAATTCCCGCTTTGCGCCAGTTGCGCTCGGCCATTGCTTACTGGGAAAACCGCATGCGCTCCGCCTCTGGGCGCGAAGCTTTTATTATAAAACAAACCCTTATTGAATTGCGCAAAGACTAGTACATTGTGCGCAACGCCTACCGCAAACCCATAGTCTGTAGTCAATTAACGCGTTCACGCCACTTTATTCCGCTCGATGAAACTGTCTCACTAGATGCCGAAGGGTGGCCGGTCCCGCAAGGAATCTCACTACTGGACCCCAAAGTATGTTCCGCTATTCTTTGTAATTACTCTCGTTTAAAAGAAGATTCATACGATAACTTTGAATCTGATACTTGGTATCTTCTTTTAGATTTTGATGATATATCTGCGCGAGCTCTTGCTCCGCATCCCATGTACGAGCGCATTGTAGAATGTAAAATCGACGGTATGCAAAATGCGGAAATACAATTAATCCTTTAGCAAGAATTCGGCATTAAACATTCGGCAGAATACATTTCTAGCTTATGGCGCAAAAAAATTCCTGCGCTAATTGCTTCTGTAGCAGAAGATGAATGGCTTAATTCTTATTACCTTAACGATGCACGTGGCAAGTTTAAAAGATGTAGTTGCTGTGGGCAAATTAAATTAGCTCATAATAAATATTTTTCCAAAAACAAAACTTCTAAAGATGGATTTTATAGTATTTGTAAAGTTTGCCGAAATGCTAGAGGCAAGGACAAAAATAAATAATCTTCTAACGTAATTTTCAGTGAATAATAAGGAGGAATTATTATGGGAACTAGATTTTGCGAAAAATGTCACAGAACAAAAAATGATATATAGTTCTACAAATCAAATAATTTAGAAAAATATCCAGATAATGGTAAATTAAATATTTGTAAACCATGTCTTACCATGTTTGTTAATAACTGGGATCCAGAGACTTATTTATGGATATTACAAGAAATTGATGTGCCGTATGTACCAGAAGAATGGAATAAATTACTAGCTTCTTATGCTAGAGACCCTGAAAAAGTTAATGGCACAACCATCCTAGGCCGTTATCTTTCAAAAATGTAGCTTGCTCAATTTAAAAAATATCGTTGGAAAGATACAGAATTTCTCCAAGAGCTAAGCAATAAAAAAATTAGAGAGGCTATGGAAAAGCAAGGCTATGAAGAACATGAGATTGTTGAGCAAATTGAGAAAGCTTCATTTACTATGCCATCAACTCTACCGATTCCCAATTTTTCTGACGATTCTTCTCCCAATTCGCAAACCTTTGACCCAGCAGATATAAATTCTTCTGAATCAGATGATTTAGGCGCAGAATTAACAGATGAGGAAAAATTAGCTTTACGATTAAAATGGGGCAAGGCTTATAAACCAGAAGAATGGATATAGCTAGAAACTTTGTATAATCAAATGTGTGATTCATACGATATACAAAGCGCTGGACATATTGATACTTTAAAACTAATCTGTAAAACATCTTTAAAAGCAAATCAATTAATAGATCTTGGGGATATTGACGGATTTAACAAAGCCAGTAAGACCTATGACATGTTGATGAAATCAGGTAAGTTCACCGCTGCGTAGAATAAAAGTGAAAGTGGCAATGTTGTTGATTCTATCGGCGAATTAGTTGCGCTTTGTGAAAAAGATGGTTTTATTGCAAAATATTATATAGATTAGCCAAATGACAAAGTAGATAGAGTTCTTCAAGATATGCAAGAATATGCCAAAAATTTAATAATGGATGAATCTAATCTAGGTAATCTTATTGAAAATGCTCTTAAACAAATTGAACGTGATAAAGAACATGAAGCAGATATCGCGGCGGAAGGTTTAGATGAAGAAGAAGCTCTTGAAGCAGAACTTTTTGAAAGCAATCGAGAGACCTTTTTACAAGATGAAGATTTTACCGCACTTTGGGATATGGAAACTGAAATGGCTGATGAAGATGAATTAGCTATTTTAGATGAGGAAGAGATATAATGCCTTTACAAGATTTATTAAATGTAGCTAATCCATTAAAGAAAAATAAAATTGGTATATCTATGGAGCGTATTGAAGCTGTAAAGCCAGCTTTACGCTAGTATATTGCGTTTTGGAGAGAATATCCTGATTTATTTGTTGATTTTTTACAAACTGGCGCTGATGGTAAAGTTCCAGATGATGGGTTAAAATTTTACTTTTATTAGCGATGTTTTTTACGAGCATGTATGCGGTACAGGTACGTGTACATGGTATTCCCCCGCGCCTATTCAAAGTCATTTCTTAGTATACTAGTGCTTATGATTCAATGTATCCTGTATCCAGGAGCGAAATTGTTTGTTACTTCTGGTGGTAAATAGCAGGCCGCAAGCATCATGGAAGAAAAAGTTAATGAAATTTGTACTCTTGTACCTGCTATGGAACGTGAACTAGATTTGCGTCCAGGTAAAACTAAACATTCAAAAGACTATTGTATTTATAGGTTTAAAAATGGTTCATGGTTTGATAATATCGCAGCACGTGAAACTAGTCGTGGTAAACGTCGTCATGCTGGATTAATAGAAGAATGTGTTGGTGTTGATGGTACTATACTTAATGAAGTGATAATTCCAACTATGAATATTGCTAGACGATGTATGGATGGTAGTATTCAAAGAGATGAATCTTTAAATAAATCTTAGATTTTCGTTAATTTTTTGGTCAAAAGTGTTACAAAAATTTATCTCAATCCTTATATTATATAAAGGAGTTGAGTATTTATGTATTATATTTATAAGATAGAAAATTTAATAAATCATAAAGTCTATATAGGTTTAACAAATAATATTGCAAGAAGAAGGATCCGCCATTTTACAGATTTAAAATGCAATAGGCATGACAATCATTTCCTTCAAAAAGAATATAATATTTATGGAAAAGAAAATTTTTCTTTTAATATTGAATTTGAAGGAGATGTAACTTCTAATGAAATATCTATTTTAGAACAAGAATATATTAAAAAATATGACAGTTATAGAAATGGGTATAATTAGAATGAAGGCGGAAATTTTGGACCTTCTAATGGAGGCAGTAAATTAACTCAATCAGATATATTCATTATCCTAGCAGTTTTAGAATTTTCTTCTAGATCTGGACAAACATTAGCGAATATGTTTAATGTTTCTAAAACTACCATTTCAAGAATTGGTCATGGAGTAAATCATAATCAATATAAGGAAGAATATGAACAACTTTCATTAGAAGAAAGAAAAAATATTTATAATATTTTTTGTGAAACTACTAATTTTTTAAATAATAAAATAGAAAATAATAAAAATGAAGGTAGAAGACACTTAAATGAATAGCAAGTGCATTTAATTCTTTTAAATAAAGAGCTAAATAAACCTTTAAATTGGAAAAATTTTGCTCATAAATTTTTAAATAATAAAGATGGAGTTATTTATTGGATATTAAATGAAAAAACTTATTTAGATTTTATTAATTCTTATAAAGAATTAACACAAGACCAAAAATTACAATTAGCGACCTTATTAAGAAATTAATAAGTGCAAATCCCTTGAATTGCTGGGAAGCCCAGAACGGGTAATCAGCAGCCAAGCCTTTATTAAAAAGGAAGGTTCAACGACTATTATGTAGGCCGTAAGTGCGGTCGAAGCAGGGGACATCTAAACAGATAATGCTGTAGATGAAGATATAGTCTGCTCTGTATAGGAATATACAGCTGTCTTAATAGACGCATATAGATTAACGAACTATATGGAACAAAAAGGAACAACGGCAGGTTGGAAAGGTACATTTGCATACGATAAATTAATTCAAGTACTAGTGCGAATGGTTACAGACCCAGGTCGTGCTTTTGTTATGGGTGGTACTTGGCGCATTCCTGTACTAATGGGTTTACAAGAAAAATCTTTCGTTAAAGATTTATAGCAAGACGGTACTTATAATGAAGCATCATTTTCTCGTGAATTTGAGAGCAAATGGTCTGGTACTGCCGAAGGAGCTTTCTTTAATGGTGAAACTTTTGATCATGCACGAGTTTTACAATTACCAGAATATGAGGCTTCTGGACGTTCTAATGTAAATAGTTATTACGTTATTGCGGTTGATGTTGGACGTCGTGGTTGCGACTCAGTGGCATGTGTTTTTAAAGTAACTCCATAGAATGCTTCTAGTTCAGTAAAATCGCTAGTCAATCTTTATGTATATGATGATATGCACTTTGAAGATTAGGCTATTGCATTAAAGAAATTATATTATAAATATAAGGCTCGTCGATTAGTAATAGATGCTAATGGTATTGGCATGGGTCTTATGGATTATATGGTAAAAACATAGATTGTGCCAGATTCAAATGATGTTTATCCAGATTTTGGTGTAATTAATGATGATAAAGATGAATATAGAAAGTTTAAGACAAATAATACTGTACTAGATGCGATTTTCCAAATTAAAGCAAATGCACCTTTAAATACAGAAGCACATAGTATTGCGCAATCTGAATTAAATAGCGGACGTTTGCGCTTTTTAATAGATGAGCGTGTAGCTAAGACAAAATTATTAAGCAAAAAAATTGGACAAAATATGCGTCCCGAAGAAAGGGCAGAATACTTAAAACCATTTACTTTAACTTCCATATTGAAAGAAGAGATGAATTTTACGTCTCTAAGTAAAGTGATTTACTTAATAAAAATTCTCTTAATTGCGGGAAACCCCTTAGAGTTTATTTGTACTAATTGATAATAATTATCAAGGCAATCGGCAATGCGAAAGGTATAGTAATAAGCAAATAAAATTGGGCAATCCGCAGCCAAGATATTATTTAGCCTTTTAAATAATATACGGTTCAACGACTATCCGAAAGGAGTAGGAACAAGCGTTCCGAAATAGAGAACTCTTCTTTTTAAGAAGATGAAGATATAGTCTCAACTTATACGAAAGTATAAGAAAATTACTTATAAGTAATCTTAATAATTGTAGCGAAATTATTAAGTAAGATATTTGGTTAAATTTGCGCGAAGAAAATGAAGGAATTAATATTATTCTTAAACCCGCAAATAAAGGTATTAAAAAGGATAAGTTTTCTGCTTGGGAATATGGTTTATATTATATAAAACAAGAAGAAGAAAAGAAAAAGAAAAAGAAGAAATTTAATGCTAAAGATTGGATGTTTATGAGTTAAAGGAGGTAATAAAAATGCGTGCTAGTCGAGCAGAAATTAAAATTGAAGAAATTTTACGCTAGGCTAATTTACCCTTTGCGATGGAATATTCCTTTGACGGATTAAATAGCCCAAATGGTAGACCATTGCGTTTTGATTTTGTTGTTTTTGATGATGATGGTAATATTGATTTTATTATCGAATATTAGGGAAAACAACATTATGAAGCTAGTCCAAAATTTGGTGGAAAGCGTGGGTTATACCAATAGCAATTCAATGATAATAAAAAGCGTCGTTTTTGCGCTTTACATGATATTAATTTAATTGAAATTCCATATCAAGATGAAAATTTAATTAGTTATGATTATATAATGCATCTAGCTTATGGGTGGTAAGGAGGTGGCATAATTGAAGGCTCCAACAGAACGCCTTGAAACTCCTAGACAAAAAGCAATTCGAGATAAAGGCTTTGACATTACAAATTATGGACGCATTAAAGTAGGTGTAAAAACTTTAGATGATGCGGTCTTAGCTCTAGGGAATACTTTTGCTAGAAAATATACTCGCAATTAGCTAAGTAACAAAAATTATATTCTCTAGTAGTTAAATCGTGGTGATGTTAATAGCTTACGTGAAATTTCTCGTTATTTTTATAAATCAAGTGGCATTTATGAACGTGTATGCGATTATTTTGCTACTATGTATCGTTATGATTGGTATATTGCACCGGAAATTTATGGTGAAAGTAGTAAGGCTAATCATGAAGTAGTAATTAAAGATTTTAAAAAAGCTTTAACTTATTTAGATAATTCATAGATAGCAAAAACTTGTCGCACAATTTCTAAACGAGTAATAGTAGATGGTGCGTATTATGGATATCTAATTGATGGTTAGAATAGTATAATTTTATAGGAATTACCTGCAAAATATTGCCGTTCTAGATATTTAGTAGGTGGTATTCCTGCTATAGAATTTAATATGCGCTTTTTTGATGATTATTTTCCTAATACAGAATATCGTATGCGAGTATTAAAATTATTCCCTAAAGAGTTTTATAAGGGATATATGTTATATAAGCAAGGAAGATTAAAACCAGATACTATTGAAGATGTATTTAATTGCGGATGGTATTTACTGACTCCAGGGAGTTGTATTAAATTTTCAATTAATGAAAATGATATGCCATTTTTTGTTAGTACCATTCCTTATATACTAGATCTTGACGCTGCGCAAGACTTAGACAGGCGCAAGCAAATGTAGCGTCTATTAAAAGTATTGGTACAAAAGCTTCCATTAGATAAGAATAGCGATTTAGTTTTTGACGTTGAAGAAGCTAGAGATATACATAATAATGCTGTTGAAATGTTATCTCGCGCTATTGGTGTAGATGTTTTAACTACATTTGCGGACGTATAGCCTATTGATATGTCTGATAAAAATACTGCTACAACTTCTGACGATTTAGAGCGAGTAGAACGTACTGTTTATAATAGTACAGGTGTTTCTAGAAATTTATTTAATACAGATGGTAATTTAGCATTAGAAAAATCTATATTAAATGATGAAGGCACTATACGCGATTTGTACTTGCAATTACGATTTTTTTATGATATGATTACATAGACAAGAAGTTCTAGTAGAAAAAAATATACGTTTAGGTTATATATGTTAGAAACTACTTAGTATAATTATAAAGAATTAGCTAAGTTATATAAAGAACAATGCTAGATGGGCTTTTCTAAAATGCTTCCTTAGATTGCGCTTGGGCATTCTTAGAGCAGTATTTTAAATACTATTTACTTTGAGAATGAAGTATTACATTTAAGTGAGGTTATGATTCCTCCTTTAATGTCTTCTACTTTAAGTGGTGAAGATGTGTTTGGTCCTAAGAAAGCTCGTACTGGTGGCAGTGGAAACAATACACCAGATGGTAGTAATCAAACAGGTCGTCCTGAAAAAGAAGATAGTGAAAAAAGCGAAAAGACTATCGCTAATAGAGAATCTATGAGTTAAAAGGAGGATAAATATAATGCGACATATTAGCGTTCCAGTTTCGGGTATGGAGATTATAGATGTAACTCCTTATAACCCATTAGTAAGTAAAGTAT
>CANQYR010000009.1 GCA_947628125.1 uncultured Bacilli bacterium | reverse complement strand
CTTCCACCAAAATCACGACCTAAAACCTTATCTTTATACCTTCCATAACTTTGATATACAAACAAACCATAACTTAATACGCAAATAAAAACCATCAGCACTATAGTTTTTCTTTTAATTGTTATTTGTTTTTCTTTTTGTTTTCTTGCTATCATGTGGACCACTTCCTATTATCACTTATAACATACTACCCCCCCCCTGTGTCTATAAAAAACAAAAGAACCTTTACAGTTCTTTGGCATTTTTCTTTTTAAGCGTTTTTTGATAAATGCTTTTTTCATTGGGTTTTAATTTTTCTTCTAATACTAGTGGTATTAAAGTTAAGCCTGTGAGTTTTTGATCTTCATTAAATTCAAAGATAGTATGATATGCTTTGACATTATAGGTACTATTTTGAAAATTTGGCACAAAACAAAGGCTTTGATTTTTATCAATATGGTTCCAATGAAAATGTCCAAAAAAATCAAAAAAGGCATTAGGTTTACCATTATAATAATTATTTAAATATTTTTTTACTTTATTTTGTTCTTGTTCACTATATTTTATTGGGGTTTGAAGTAAAACACATTTGCCAGTATGATGCAGGCCAATATTATTATAGTTTTTTAACTTAGGATTAAAGTATATTGTGGCATTTTGATAACCTAAAGAATTAATATTAGGTGTATTTTCAGCTAATATTTTTAACAAATCTAAGCCATAATAAAGGGATCTTTCATCATGGTTTCCCCCTAAAATGTGAAATGTTATTGGTAATTTGTTAAATTCTTTACTTAATTGATATGCTAGTGTTTCCCATTCTTTAATAAAATTTATAGGCTTGGTTTGCATATCTTGGCTTCTTAAATCAAAGACATCGCCTAAGATAAACGCATCAGTTATGTTATTATCTATTGCATATCTATTTATATCATAAAATAAGCTTCGTAAATATCTATTTATATTGCGGCAATGAATATCAGTAAAAAAGATGGCTTCTAATTTTTGGTTTACTGGTAGGTAATATTCAGCACTTTTTAAAGCAGATGGATATTGTAATTGATAAAGCTTATTACTTGTTAAGATATTACTTTCTATATTTAAATATTCTTTTATTGATTTTAAGATTTTGCTAAAGTTTTCTATATTAAAATTATCATCTTCTTGTTTAGCTAGTAAATATAATTCTTCTTCAGTTTTTGGGGTATCTAAATTTTGCAAAATTATTTTTTGCATGTTTCTTATTTGTTCACTTGTTAATTCTTGTTTAATTTCTATTTTAGGTTCAATATAGATAGGTATTTTTATTTCTTTAGGTTTTTCTTTTAGTTTTTCTTCTAATTTATTGATTTGTTTTTGTAAGCGCTCAATGTTTTTCTTTCTTTCACTTAACTCTTCTTTAATTGTTTTATTTTCTTTTTCTAAAGCCTCAATTCTTTTTTCCCTTTTTTTTAAGACTTTTTGTAATGGTTTGGTTTTTAGTTCATCTTTTATTGTTTCTATATTTGTAATAGTTTGGTTTGCCTCTTTTTTATTCATAGTAGGGTTTATGAAGAAAGTTTCTTTAAGGTTTAATAAAGTTCTTTCTAGGTTTGAATCTTTTTGATAAGCGTAATTGTTTAAATATAAAAAGTAAATTTTTTCGGTTTGTAATTTGAAAATATCTCTTGTTTTTATGTCAAGATGATCACATATTTCAAAAATAAAAAAGATGATATTTACTAATTTAACAATAAGATTTTCTTTAACTTCTGTTTCATTTGTTAGTTGTTTTTCAATTAAATCTAAAACATCGATAATAATTTCATCTTTAGTATATCTTTTTTTATAATCTATGCCATTTGTTAAACGATAATAAATAGTTTTGGATGGGTATTTTTTTATATCATTTAGTAACCTTACTTTCTCGACAATTGTCATTTAACCACCCACCTTTAATTAAATTATAAAAAAAGCATTGTTCATTGTCAATGCTTTTTATAACCAAACACCATAAGTAATTGCCGCCATGGCAAGTAATAACCCTACAACATAGAAGGCTTTAACAATATCGGTTTCCTTCCAACCTAATTGTTCAAAATGATGATGAATAGGTGCCATTTTAAAGACTTTGCGATGGAATTTACGAATGGCTATTATTTGTATCATACTGGAAAGGGTTTCAACAACAAAGACCCCACCAATTAAAATAAGGGATAATTCATGTCTTGTTACAACAGCTATTGAGGCCATTGCTCCCCCTAGAGCAAGGCTTCCTAAGTCACCCATAAATACTTTAGCGGGATGGGAATTAAATAGCAAAAAGCCTAATAAACTACCCACTAATATGAAGCAAAATAAAGCAACTTCTTGATAGCCTTCCATCCAGCCGGTGTTCCACGTTATGATGCCAAAAGCAAAGAAGGCAATGACACATAATCCTCCACAAAGGCCATCTAAACCATCAGTAATATTTACGGCATTACTGCTACCTACTAAAACTAATAAAATAAATAAACCAAAGGTCCAACCTAGGGGCAGGCTAATTTTTAATGAGGTTATAACAAGTTCTGGTTCGCCTCCGTTTTTCATAAATATGTAGAAAAATATTAAGGCTATTAACATTTGTAATAAAAATTTGGAAGAGATTCTTAAGCCAACATTATTGTTGTATCTAACCTTTAGCCAATCATCAATAAAGCCTAATAAGGCATAGCTTAAAAAGACAAAGAGAACAATTATTAAGTTATGGCTTAGTTCAATACTGCCTTTTAGATACAAAAGCGTTAAGGTTATTAAAACTGGCAATATAAATATGATGCCACCCATTGTTGGTTTTCCTTCTTTAACTTCATGACGTTTGCCTAGGGTTTTACTTACATGTTGTCTAAAATTGATTTTCTTTAATATGGGAATAAATACAAGGCCACATATTATAGCAAAGATAAACCCAAGCATCATGGCTAAAGCGGCTTTGGCAAGTATTAACATAACTTCTTCACCTCGTAATCATATTATACACTATTTTTGGTTTTTTTAGAGAAAGCAGGCTATTCTTTGACGTTTTATAGACATTATCCAAGCATAATTTGGATGGTTCCTCCTTCTTTGATGTATGTTCCTTCTTTGGGTGACTGATATATGACTTTGTTGCCACTTGATGCATATTCAATTTTAAAACCTTTCAAAGCTTTTTTGGCTTCTTCTTTACTTAAGCCGGTGACATTTGGCGTGACAACATATTTTTGATCTAACCAATTATATTCTTTAGGCATCGTTTCTTTACTTTCTTTAAAATCGTATATATCAATGGCGGCTTGTAATATTTTTTTGGCAACGGGCGCGGCAACTGTGCCTCCATATTGGGTGATGCCAAGGGGATGATCAATGGCAACATAGACAACAATTTTAGGATCATCAGCGGGCATGAAACCCATAAAGGATACGATATAATTACCGGACATATAGTGGCCATTTTCCACTTTTTGGGCAGTTCCGGTTTTACCACCGATGCGATAATTTTCGATGTAGGCGTTGCGGCCGGATCCATTGGCAACGACGCTTTCTAGAGCATATCTTATTAATTTTGATGATTCTTCTTTAATGATAGTTCTTTTTAAGACTGGTTCGTTATTTTTAATTAAGGAATTGGTTTGGGGTTCAAGCATTTGTTTTACTAAATAAGGAGTATATAATTTACCACCATTTATGGCAGCACTTACGGCGGTGATTTGCTGTATTGGAGTTACGGATATTCCTTGACCAAAAGCGGTGGTAGCAAGTTCAACTGGGCCCATGGCACTTGGTTTAAATAATATGCCACTACTTTCACCATTTAAATCAACGCCGGTTTTCTTTCCAAAGCCAAAGTTATTTATGTATTGCATTAATTTTTCGGTGCCAAGTTTTTGACCTAAAGAAACAAAGCCAGGGTTACAAGAATTTTCTACAACTTGAAGATAGGTTTGGTCTTTATGGCCACCTGATTTCCAGCAATGGATGGTCGCACCATCAACATTAATTGAACCGCCATCATAAAAATGGTCCGTAAATAAGTTGACGGTTTGTTCTTCAACGGTTGCCGATAAGGTCATGATTTTAAATGTTGATCCTGGTTCATAGGTCATCCAGATAGGAAGGTTTCTATTGATAGTTTCATTATCATAATTTTGGTAGTTATTCGGGTCAAAGTTAGGTCTTGAGGCCATGGCTAGGATTTCGCCTGTATTAGGATCCATGGCCATAATCATCGCGTGTTCGGGACTATATTTACTTACAACGTTATCTAATTCTCTTTCGGCTGCTTGTTGAAGGTCTAAGTCTATTGTCAGAGAAATGTTGATGCCATTTTGAGGTTTTTCATAGATTTCGGTTAGTTCTAGGCGATTACCTTTACCGTCTGAGAAATATTTAATAGCCCCATCTGTTCCAGTTAAATATTCATCGTATGTTAATTCAAGACCACTTAAGCCTTGATTATCGATGCCAACGTAACCTAGAACATGACTTAATAAGGAACCATATGGGTAGTAACGTTTACTTTCTTTAACTAGATACACACCATCAAAGTTTAAGTCGTTAATTTGGGAGGCTATTTCATAAGATAGTCTTCTTCCTTCGGGATGGACTCTTTCGATGCTTGTTTTTTTAGTGACGTGTTTTAGCATAGAATCATAGTCAGTGTTTAAAATTTCACTTAGTTTGGTTGCGACTTCTTCAGGTTTTTTTATTTGGCTTGGTATTAAAACGAGACTAGTGGTTGTTATATTGGTCGCTAAAATTTTGCCGTTTCGATCTAATATTTGACCCCTATCAGCGCCTATGGGTAGTTTTCTACTCCATAAATCTTCCGCCAATTGGTTTAGTTTTTCATAGGAAAAAACTTGAATGTAAAAAACCCTTAGGATAATGATTATGAATAAACAGATGACAAAGAGAAAGCTAATTCTAATTCGCGTGTGTATTTCGTTAAAGAACATGTTATCACCTAAAGAATTTTATGCTTTTTATTTTTACTTATTCTTTTTTAATATTTTTTGAGCTTTAATACCATAAAATAGATCATATTCTTCTTTGGTTAAGGAATTTTTGTCAGCTGGGTGAAAACAAGATGCTATTTCTTTATAGATTATTTCATAGCCGTTTTTCTTAAGTTCAACACTATATAGGCAATAGTTTAAGATATTTAGTAATAATTTTTGATTAGAAAGTGGTTTAACTTTATCTTTTAGTTTAGTTTTTAATAAAAAATAGTATTTATAATATTCTTTATTTGTTAAACGCATTTCAAGGTATTCCCCATTAATGGTATAGTCTTTGATTTCATATTTTAAGGTAAATAAATGTCTTAAAATATCATAATAAAAATACTTGTCTTTCATATAATTACTCCTTTAGACAAGTATTATAAACTTTTATGTTTTGCTTTCATAGAATAACTTTTGCTATATTTTAGCAAATTTTGTTAGAAACCACGGCCACCGCCGCCACCACCGCCAAAGCCAGAACCACTAGAAAAGCCCCCACCAAAGCCTTGGCCATTTGAGCCAACGCCGTTTCTTTGAGATGCAACATTTGCACTATTTACGGAACTTGTTATGGCACTGCTTACATGACTAGCTATATGAAAATCAATAAAGTAGTTATAGTCTAGATCTTTATATTCAGCTATTTTGGTATTCATGGCTTTGGATACTTCTTTGGTTAGGCCAAAAACGGCAGCATAAACTAGGTATTTTTCCCATAAAACGATTTGGGGTAATTCTTTGGTTTCAAAGCTACCGAAGTCTTTTAAGAAGCGTTTAAAGGCATTCCAGCGTCTATAATCTTCATTACCTTTTTTGGTTCGTTTTTTGATCATTAAGGCATATAGTAAATAAATAAGGCTCGCTGGAAAAATGATATAGCCAAGGAAATAATCAACATGATAATAATAAATAATAGTACTAATTAGTAAAGCAATTAGCAAGAAAAATATGCCACTTACAATTGGTATGCCATTTTTTTCATAGAAATGGCAATTTTCAGCTTCTTTTCGGACACAATTTTGCCAGCTATTGTATTTAGTTTGGAAGTAATTATAGGTACTAGATCCTTTGGCATAGGTATCTAGTTGTTTAGTTGTAAAGGTATTATTATTACCTACTGTTTCAAAAAGAAAGTCGCAAAGTAATTCTTCGTTGTTGGTTAAGTTTTCTTTATTTATTAATGTAAATTGGTATTCATTTTTATTTTTTAGTTGTTCGACTTTGATATTTTTTTTGTAAATAAGGTTTAATATAGAGGCGGACATGGCATTAGATGTTATCGTTCCTTTCATTAAATAGTCAATTACTTCCACACTGTAGTCTTCGATAAATTCACGGTAGTATTGAGCATTAAAGTCGCTTTTATATTCTTTGTCGTATTTAATATAGACATAGATCCACCAACCAATTAATATTAAGCCAAAAATGGTTGAGACAGTGGCCATGATGTTATAGATTATTTTGGCTTTGCGGATTTCATTTTCGGTTAATTCCGCTCTTTTGGTTTCAACTTCTAATATTTTGGGCAAAGCTTCTTCATTTGTTTTATTTAAGTAAGTTTGATTAGTTATAAGGTCTTTATTAAAGGCAATACGTAGGTCAACTGGGCTATTTTTAGGTAAAGATTTCATGGTGGCAAGTAAGCTTTCATCATCTATTTTTTCAGCGATGCCGGTGATGTCGCCATGGGCCCAAAGGCGGTAATCATCATCTTTACCTGGTAAATGAACTTTTATTTGCAAGTTATGGATTTCATCGTCAAAATCATTGCCAATAAATGTCCAGTATAATTCGGCAATGTCCTTATGAATGACAACGGCTTTTTCAATTGTGTATGTAAGTAAATAAGCTATTGATGTGTTTTGGCCTTCATAGTACATTTTATAGCTTTTGCCATTAGTTATGCTTTGTTCAACATAGTCTTTATTTTGGGCTTCGCTTTCATAGTATACTTTTTTTAGGGGATAAAACAGTTCATCAAAGGTTTGAAATGATACTTCTTGTTCGAGTTCTTTCGCATATACTTTGACGTTTTTTAATCCTTTGGCGTTGTAGATGTCGTTATTATTAAAATCCCCATTAGTTTGCAGGGCACTATTTTTGTAGACTATGTCTCTTATGTAGCCATGGAATTTACCATCTAAAACGATTAGTTCTTTAATATTTATGTCCCCTTCTTCGGTGATACTAGCATCAATTAAGTAGTCAGTTATGTCATAGTTTACGAGGGCTTTGGCATTTATGGGAAATAAAAAAAGGAATATTAAGAGTATGTATTTTTTCATTTTTCCTCCTTATAAAAATAAAGCTTACATATGTAAGCCTTAAAATTCAACTTTAACATTTTCGCGAGCTTGTTCTTCAATTTTAAAAAATTCTTCTTTTTGAAAGTGAAATAATTTAGCTACAATATTACTTGGAACCATTTCAACTTTGTTATTGTATGTTAAAACGGTATCATTATAGAATTGTCTTGCCATGGCTATTTTGTTTTCAGTGTCTTGTAATTCTTTTTGCAATTCTATAAAATTAGTATTTGCTTTAAGGTCAGGATAATTTTCTTGCAGGGCAAATAATTTAGAGATAGCGTTTGTTAAGGCGTCATTAGCGTCCATTTTATCTTTAGGTGTAACGGCAGTTGTGTAGCTATTTCTAGCTTCTATTACTTCTTCTAATGTTTCTTTTTCATGTTTAGCATAGCCTTTGACGGTGTTTACCAAGTTAGGTATTAAGTCAAAACGTCTTTTTAATTGAACATCGATTTGGCTCCACTGGTCTTTTACTCTGTTTCTTAAAACGACTAAATTATTGTATGTTGCAAAGAAAAATATTACTAATAAAGCAACTACTGCGATAATAATGATTAATGCTATTTGCATAGGTTACCTCCTTGTAATTATATTATCATATCTTTAAAAAAATGGCAATTATGTTTCTTTGTAAATGGATGTGAATAGATCACCATCACCTTCATCATTTGAAAGGCTAATTTTTGGTAAGTCTTCTAATGAAGCCATGCCAAAGTAGTCTAAAAATTCATGGGTGGTTTTATATAGATTAGGCCGGCCTGGCATGGTGCTTTTGCCAGCTTCTTTAATTAAATTTTTAGCTAGTAATTTACGAACGACATAATCAGATGAGACGCCTCGATATGAGTCTATTTCGGCTTTGGTTATGGGCTCGTTATAAGCAATTATAGTTAATACTTCTAGGGCACTTCTTGATAAGGTGTCAGTTTTTTCTTTTAGGCATAATTTTTGATAATACATGCGGTGTTCTTCTTTGGTGCTAAGTTTAAAGGCGTTTCCTAGATACCTAATTCTAAGGCCTCGATCTTTATTTTCATATGATTTTTTTAATTGTAAAAGTAGTTCTTTGGCTTTAGGTGGCTCTATTTCTAAGATGTTACATATTTCTTCTAGGGTTACTCCTTCATCACCTTGCACGAAAAGTAAACCTTCTAAAACAGCTAGTAAGTTCATTTTACATCCTCCATATCCATATTAGGTCAAATAGTTTTTCTTGAGTTAGTTTTATTGTGTTTTCTTTGCTCATTATTAAAATGGCTAGTAATGTGGCGATGATGCAGGGTTTACTTGGTTCTTCAAAAAGGGTGGAAAATTCACATTTTTCTTGATTTTCTAGTTTTTTTCTAATCCATATTTTCCTACTTTCAATGCTTATTTCTTTTTTAGTTATTCTTGTTTCTTTAGGTTCTTTATTTTTTAATTGTTTTAGTATTTCTTCCATTAATGTGCCAAGGCTTTGGGCATTTAAATTTTGGGTGTTTGTTAATTCATAATCGGGTTGGTAATTTTTTAAATTTTCGGGTAATTTGGTATAGACTTGCATTCTTTTTTCTTCTAATTCTTGAAAGGATGATGTTAAGTTTTTATATTGTTCATAGGCAATTATTTTGTTTTTTAAGTCTTCTTCGGAGGTGATAGAAAATTCATCCTCTTCATCTTCTTCATTTGTTTTGCCAATTAATTTTTTACTTTTGATATGAATTAGGCTTGATGCCATAACAAGAAAGGATGAAGATACATCGATGTTTAGATTTTTTAAGTTATGAATATAGGCTAAATAACTATCTATTATTTCACTCATTTTGATATCAATTATGTCTAATTTGGTTTCTTTTACAAGATGAAGTAAAAGGTCCATAGGGCCTTCAAAGTTGTCTATAGATAGTAAAAAGTCCATTTTTTTTACCTCCTTTTAGTTACAGATATAGTCATTTGATTCCATTTCAAAATTAATTACTTTAGCAATGGTGTCTTTGGCATAGTAAGCTTCATTGTTTAAGCTTTTTGAAGCTGTTTCAAAGTTTAATTTGTTTAAGTCTAAGGTTGTGGTAAAGTCTAGGCCATTTTCTTGGTTAAGTTGCGCCTGTACTCCTTCGATGGTGTTATAAATTGAGGCGATGTTTTCATAGTTATTTATTGTTTCTTCTGTTACACTAGTTATTTTTAAAGAGTCAACTATTTTGGTTAAATAGTATTCGTTATTTTGGGTTTGAAAGATATAGGTTAAGGTTTCATTATCTTTGGTACATGTTAAAAATGGTTCTTTATTTTGGTTTATAGACACAATATTTACTTGCGGATAATCTTCTTTGGCTGGGCTTTTTAGCATGATGTAGGCTTCTTGGCCAGTAATATCATAAGTATAGGTAGTGCTTTTATTTTTTTCTAGCATTTCTTTAGGCAGCATAATTCTTTTGATGAGGGTTTTATCTTCGGTATATAGCTCGATAAAGGTTGGTTTATTTATTAAGATATTTGCATCCGCATTGACATTAGTAATATTGATGCTTAAGTTTTGTTCGTTAGCTGTGACGTTATAATTGCAGTTATTTAAACTTTCTTTTATTTGTTCATTTAAGCTTAAGTAGTTTTCTACTTTCTCCTCTTGTTGTTCTGGTTCTTGATTTTGACTTGGCACGGTTACTTGCGGCGTAGGATTTGGGGTTTGTTCTTTTTCAAACCAGCTCATAACGTATGGCAAGACGAAAATAATCACTATTAATAGTGAAAAGATGATGATGACTGATTTTAAGCCACTTTCATTTTCGTTTATCGCACCTATGGTAGTTGGTGAAAGTTCAGTATTAGCTATTGGTACTTTTTCAATTTTATTTTTTTTCTTTTTCATTTTCTTCACCCTTTATTTATTCTTTTTAATTGTATCAAAAAATACGCAAAAAAAAAAGATGAAAAAGCTTTTATTTTCAATCTTTTGGTTTCATTATTAGGGCAAAGATAAAGGCAAAGATGACAGCTGATGTTATAGCTAGGCTACATTTGGTTAGTAAGCCTGAAGCAAGGCCTATTATTCCCATGTTTTTATAACCGGTGATGGCTCCTTCGTATAAAAGGTTACCAAAGTTAGAGATCATCATGGTGGCTCCAGCTCCTGATTTTTCAATTAGCATGGGATAGATGTTTAAAAATGATAGTAAGGCTCCAAGGACTGTGAATATACTAGTTATATGACCTGGTGTTAGTTTGGTGTTGTCTAGTATAATCTCACCTAATAGGCAGATAAAGCCCCCTAGTAAAAAGGCGTTTAGATATATCATTATTTCACCTCCAAACTTAGGGCATGGGCAATAGATGGGATGCTCATTTTTTGGTTGACAAATAAAGGGTTATGTAAAGAACCGGTCGCGATGAGAAGAATTTTTTGATATTTTTTTTGTTTTAATATGCGGTTTAAAAAATATAATGGTAAGGTTACGGGTCCTGAGGCTCCAGAAAATGCGTTTTGGCTTTTAAGGTATAGTTCTTTGCCAGCATCTAAGTGGTTTTTTAAAATTATGTTTTGACTTCGTTTTAAATATTCTTTAAATATTTTGGAGCCGACAGATCCTAGATCACCAGTTATTATTATGTCGTAGTAACTAGGATCTCTTTGGGTATCACTTAAGTGCTCCATTAAAACATTTGCGGCGGCAGGAGCCATCACAGCACCCATGTTGGTGGCATCTTTAATACCCATGTCTACTGCTTTACCAATTGTATAGGATTCTAGTTTGATGTTGGTTTCTTCTTTAGTTAGTAATAAACTTGCCGCGCCTGTAGCGGTTAGGGTTGTTGTTTTTGGCTTTGGGGCGCCATATTCAATGGGAAAACGGAATTGTTTTTCGGCGTGTAAGTTATGTGATGATGTAACGCATATGGCGTAGCCTTTTCTTTTTGAAATTAAAAATTCACTGGCAATTATTAGGCTTTCAATGAAGCTTGCACAGGCGGAGTATACGCCTAGAAAAGGAATGTTGTAGTAGCTAGCTGTTATTGATGAGACGGCTATTTGATTAGATAAGTCAGATGAGACTAAGAAGGATATATCTTTGCTGGTTAGTTTATTTTGACGCATTAAGTTATCTATGACGACTTTTTGCATTTTTATTTCGGCTTGTTCAAAGGTTTTTTCATGATAGTAATAATCGTTTATGATGATGTCATAATTATCTTTGGATGCCATACTTTCTTTTTCGCCTGCTAAGGTGAAGGCATCTTTGATGTATATGCCATTTATTTTTTTACTAGCCATAGATAATCACCCCTAGTATTGCTAAGAAAAATGCCGAAATAATACCATATAAAAGGACGCTTCCGGCTAGTTTAAAGAAGCTTGCCCCTAAGCCGGTTACAAGACCATCTTTTTTGACATCTAAAGCTGATGAGGTGATGGAATGAGCAAAGCCGGTTGTTGGTATTAAAAGGCCACATCCTAATTTGCTTACCCAGTTATCAAAAAAGCCTAGGGATGTTAAAAATGATCCTGTAAAGATGGTGATAAGGCATAGCCAGGTGTATGATTCAGTAGTATTCATACCAAATGATTCTTGTAAAATGCTTGCTATTACTTGGCCAATGAAGGCTATTGCCCCACCGGTTATAAAGGCAAGAAATGCTTTTTTTAGTTTATTTTCTTTGGGAGTATATTCTTTAACTAATTTTTGATATTCGTCTTTATCCATAATTTTTCCTCCACTTTTATTATGAATAAAAATGGTTAAGTTATACAAAAAAACCAAAATTTTGTTTTTGGTTTTTATTTAGCAAGATAGTCACAGATAAGGTCAGTTATTTTAGTTGGATTATCAAGTTCTAGGCCTTCGATTAACCGTGCTTGAGCGTATAATATTTCGCCATATTTTTGAAACTGTTCTTTATCATTTTGATATAGATCAATTAGTTTTTTAGTAATTGGATGATTTTCATTTATTTGCATTATTTTTTCAGCTGATATGTTTTGGTTTAATGGCATTTTGCTCATAGTTTTTTCCATTTCAATAGATATGTTACCAGCACTTGTTAAGCAAACGGGATGATTTTTAAGGCTACTAGTAAACTCAACTTTGGATATTTTTAGGTTATCTTTTAAGGCATCTAGCATTTCTTTATTATCTTCGTTTAGTTTTTTTACTTTTTCTTTTTCTTCTTCGGTTTCTAAAATGCTTGCATCATCGGCAACGTTTTTAAATTCTTTGTCTTGATAATTTTGAAGGGTTTTGAAGACGAATTCATCGACTGGGTCTATGCAGTATAATATTTCTTTATCTTTATCTTTTAAGGCTTCGACTTTTGGAAGCATATTAATTTGTTCATAAGATGCGCCACAGGCATAGTATATTTCTTTTTCGTCTTTATTTTTTTCTACGTAGTCTTTTAAGGAAATAAGTTTTTCTTCTTTAGATGAGTAAAACATTAGTAGGTCTTGTAGTTTATCTTTGTTCATACCAAAGTCGTTATAGATACCTACTTTAAGGCTTAGGCCAAAGTTTTCATAAAATTTAAGGTAGTTTTCGATGTCTTTTTCTTTCATTTCTTCAAGAGCGCTTTTTATTTTTTGTTCGATGTTATTAGCAATGGTTTTTAGCAAACGATCTTGTTGAAGCATTTCTCTTGATATGTTTAGTGATAAATCTGAAGAGTCTACTACGCCTTTAACAAAGCTAAAGTAATCAGGTATTAGGTCACTACATTTTTCCATTATTAGGACACCATTGGAATATAGTTGTAAGCCTTTTTCGTATTCTTTTGAGTAAAAGTCATATGGAGCATGAGATGGAATGTATAATAGGGCGTTGTACTCTACTTTACCTTCGGCAGCGATGTGCAGATATTTTAAAGGTTTTTCATAGTCGAAGAATTTATCACTGTAGAAGGTGTTATATTCTTCTTCTTTGATGTCTTTTTTGTTACGTTTCCAAATAGGGACTAAAGAGTTGATGGTTTTAAAATCTTCTTCATCATTTAGTTTCATTTTGATTGGGTAGGTAATGTAATCAGAGTATTTTTTGATAATGTTTTGGATTTCATAGGCATCTAAGTAGCGGTCGTATTCTTCACCTTCTTTAATGGTTAGGATGACATCTGTACCGTAATTATCTTTATTATCTTTGGTTATGGAGTAGCCTTCTATTCCACTTGATGTCCAGTTATAGGCTTCATCATTTTGATAGGCTTTAGATATAACGGTAACTTTACTTGCTACCATAAAGGCTGAGTAAAAACCAACCCCAAATTGGCCAATGATGTCAATGTTATTTTTTTTCTTGTTATTGTTTTTGAAGTCATAGGAACCACTTTTGGCGATGGTGCCAAGGTTGTTTTCTAGTTCTTCTTTGTTCATACCAATACCATTATCTTTGATTGTTAATAGTCTTTTTTCTTTGTCAAGTAAGATGGTAATGGCAAAGTCTTTTTTGGCTACTTTTATTTTTTTGTCGGTTAGAGATTTGTAGTGAAGTTTATCTATGGCATCTGAGGCGTTAGATATTATTTCTCTTAGGAAAATCTCTTTATTGGTATAAATGGAATTGATCATAAGTTCCATTAAGCGTTTTGATTCAGCTTTAAATTCTTTTTTCATAATTATCCTCTTTTCTGTTTTTTATTATAGCATTTTTTTAGCACTTGTCAACAACAAGTGCTAAATTTATTAATTATTTTTATTATAGCCTAAAGCATGAAGGGCAAAGATAAGGTCATTATATAGTTCATCTACTAATGGATCGTTTTCTTTTTTTCGTTTTTCAATGTCTTGCCATATTTTATATAGTTGTTTGTAGTCATTTCTTTTGTTTATTATTTCTTGTTTGGTGCCGGTTTTTAATTGTTCGTATAAGTCATTCATAGAGTCTTTGATAAAGTTATTTAATTCTTGGTAGTTTTTTTCGCCGATGGCTACTATTTCATATGTTTTGGTGTCTTTGAATATGTTAATTTCTGAGATATTTTTGATTAGTTCTAAGTTAGCTTTGACACTTCCTATTTCGCTTTCATAGTCTTCTAGGCACCAGTTAGTATACATTTATATCACCTTCCCTATTAAGAATTTATTTTCATATTTTGTTAGTTTAACTTTTATTAGTTCGTTTTGGTTTAGTTTTTGGTTAATTTTGACTTTTAGGTAGTTATCAGTTAGACCAATTGCAGGGTTGGCACTTTTTTCAATTAAAACTTCTTTTTCTTGGCCAATAAAGGCTTTATAGTAATTTTCTTCTAGTTCATCTGATATTTTGATTAGTTGTCTTGCCCATTGTTTTTTTATTTCGTTTGGGACTTGATTTGGCATTGTATCTGCTTTGGTTTTACTTCTTCTTGAATATGGAAAGACATGGACTTTGGCAAAGTTTAGTTTTTTGATTGTTTCTATGGTTTGGTTAAATGTTTCTTGTGTTTCATAGGGATGCCCTACTAAACAGTCGGTAGTAATAGCTATGTCTGGTCTTATTTTGCGGATGGCATTTATTTTTTGTTCAAAGTATTTTAGGTCGTATTTGCGGTTCATTTTTTTTAGTATTTCATCTGATCCAGATTGAATTGGTATATGAAGGTGGCTGACGATTTTAGGGTTGTTTTTTAGTTCGTTTAAGAATTTATCGTTTAATTCGGTTATTTCAACGGATGAGAGGCGAATTCTTTTTAGTTTGGGGTTTTTAGATATTTCATGAATTAAGTCAGTTAGATCATGGTTGTTATCTTCATAGGCACCTGTATGAATACCGGTTAAGACTATTTCTTGGTGGTTGTTTTGAGTAAGTTTTTCTACTTCTTCTATTACTTGGTTAAAGTCTTTGCTTCTTTTTTTGCCTCTTACGTAAGGGATGACACAGTAAGAGCAGAAGTTGTCACAGCCATCTTCAATTTTGACGTAGCCTCTTGTATGGGTGGTAAATTTTTCAATTTGCATGTTTTCAAAGGGGATGTCCCGGTTTTGGTTTATGTAGGTATATTTTTGGTTTTTTTCTAGGTATTCTTTGATGATACTTACTATTTGGCTTTTCTTTTGGTTACCAATTAATATATCGATGCCAAGGTTTTGATATTGTTCTTGGTTGTTTTGAACAGAGCAGCCACAGACAGCAAGTATTTTTTGGGGGTATGTTTTTTTAATGTGTCTTATGGTTTTTAGGGACTTATTATCAGCAACGTTTGTTACGGTGCAGGTGTTAACGATTATGATGTCTGGGTCATCACTTTCGATGTATCCTTCTTTTAAAAGGAGTTCTTTCATTAATTCACTTTCGTATGCGTTTACTTTACAACCTAATGTTATGATTAAAAATTTCATCTTCCTCACCTCATTAAAAAATGTTACAAATATTGTAACATGGATATTTTAAGTTGTAAATTAAGGAAAAAGATATTTTAGTTTAATAAGCGGTTAAGTTCTTTTAGGGTTTGTAAAAAGGCTTCTTGTTTTTCATAATGAAAAATAGTAGCTTCCGGGATATTATTTTGGTCAGATATTATTTCGGTTAGGTTGATTTTTTTGGTTGGTATGCAATCGTCTATTAGTCTTTCTTCATCATAGGATATTTGTTTTTTATTTTTTTCTTTTAATAGTTCATCATAACTTATGATAGCTTTTTGTTCTTGTTCTTCTTCGTAGGCGGTCATGTCTATTATTGGTGTTTTATTTTCGTCTATTTGGGATGCTATTAAGGATAAGTCTGGTTCATTATTCATTTCATCACTTCCATTATTTGGCATTTCTACTTCATCACTTTTTAATATATAAATTAAGGCTATTATTAATATTATTAATACTAAAACTGAAAAATATAATATGTAATCTATTACTGATAAGCTAGAGATTACAGATATTAAATCTTTTATTATATTCATGGTTGCACCTCACATTTTTAGTTTACCAAAATCTATAAAAAGTAGAAAGTAAAACTTTTTACTTAACTGTCTTTTGACAGGTTTTTTACAAACCTTATTGTAAAAGAAAAAGTTTTAAAGTTCTAAGACAAAGGGATTATCTAATTCGCCATAAGTTGGATCATCATTTGGTTTTATTTTAACATTACTTTTTAGATATAAAGTTGGACGGATGGCACCAGGATAGTAAGCACTGTCGCTGCTCAAATACCCGGTCGAGGAGGTATGAAACATATTGCAAGCTGCCGACGAATGAGGAAATGGCATTATTGTCCATTGCATATTACTTGGATCATGTAACCAGTCATACGTCATACAATTATCACTATTATATTCATTCAATGTTTTTCCTAAACATATTTCTCTAACTTCTTTTCCGACGGCATACCCATAATCTGAGGGATACATTAGGCCTACTTTGCCGGTCCATGTTGCCCTTCTTTCCACCTTATCATTACAAAAAGTTCCTCCACTTGCCTGACATAATTCTTTGCCATTATGATTACTTCGCTCTGCTTCATACATATAGCTTGCTGTTAGTAAATTACCATTATATTCTGCCATTGTTCCTGTATTCCATTTTATATTTTCTATCATGCTTCTTGCTTCGTCTTTTATTCCAATATTTGCCCAACTTGGACAAGTCGTTGTAGAATGATTTTTTCCATTATAACATGCCTTTGTTCCAGTACGTCTATATAAGTATTCATCATTTAACACTTTCTCTATATCTGCTTCGCTCCATTCATTTACTCCATAACCAGAGTTTACTCCATTGGCCGAACTATCCCAAGAATAATTTTTTTCAAATTTATCTCTTATTATTTTTATATAGCTTCCATTTGTTTCTTTGCTTTGTCCATCTTCACTTACTTCAGTTAAGTTGTTCATTACGCCTATTATTCGCCAGGTCTCACAGGTACTCTTGCTTGCTTCTTGTCCTTCTTCACAATTAAAATAAACATAATTTTTTGGTGTGGCTCCTATATATCTTATATTTGCATCATAAGAATTATCATACGCTAATTCTGCTTTATCACCATCAACTTTTTTAGCTAAATAACAGGCACCACTATCTTCACCTGTTAATCTGCATATTTTTTCTGTTACTTTTTCAAAATATAAGCTACAGCTAGTCTTAGTCTTTGTTAGATTACTGATTGTAACATTCCAATTTATATTATTCCATTCTATTACAGCATCATTTGTACATTCCGCTTTAACAAATATAATCCCTTCTTTATTACCTTTCAAAGGCATTGTATCTAATTTTTGATCACCATTAAAAAATGCAAATTCTATGTCACCACTTCCTCCACTCATTTTTAGTTTACCATTTATTATTCTAAAAGTTGCTTTATCCTGATATCTTGCATAGCTTTGATAAATAAACAAGCCAATAAATACTACACATATAATTGTTGAAACTATAAAACAAGTTTTCATTTTTTTATTTTTATCATATTTTTTAAGCTTCATATAGGTCACCCTATTATTCTTATAACATACTACCCCCCCC
>CANQYR010000008.1 GCA_947628125.1 uncultured Bacilli bacterium | reverse complement strand
TACACCAGAGGTTATTTATACGGTTTTGCATGCTGGTGGTAAGTTTGAAAATGCTGGTTATAAGGTTTCTGGTGGTTTGCATGGTGTTGGTGGTTCGGTTGTAAATGCTTTATCAAGTAAGATGGAGGTTACAATTTATCGTGATGGCAAGATTAGTCAGATTAAGTTTGGTAATGGGGGTAAGGTTTTAAGTCCTTTAAAGACGATTGGTGAGTCTAAAAAGACGGGAACGATTGTTACTTTTTTACCTGATAAGGATATTTTTAAGAATTGCAATTTTTCGTTTACGACGATTTGTGAGCGGATGCAAGAAAGTGCTTTTTTGCTTTCTAATGTAACGATTGAGGTTATTGATGAAGAGGATAATTTAAATAATAAGTATCATTATGAAAATGGCATCAATTCTTTTGTGGAGTATATTAATGAAAATAAAAATCCTTTGCATAAGGTTATTCATTTTACAAATACTAAGAATGATATTTTAGTTGATATTGCTATGCAGTATACAGATAGTTTTAATGAGCAGATAATCTCTTTTGTTAATAATGTTAAGACGGCTGATGGAGGAACGCATGAGGTTGGTTTTAAGACGGGTCTTACTAAAGCTTTTAATGATTATGCTAAGAATAATAATCTTTTAAAGGGAAAGGATGCTAGTTTAGATGGTCAAGATGTAAGGGAAGGCTTAAGTACAATTATTTCGGTAAGAATTCCTGAGAGTCTACTTCAGTTTGAAGGTCAAACAAAGGGTAAGCTTGGTACTCCTTTAGCGCGTAATGCGGTGGAAAGTGTTGTGTACGAGAATTTAAAGTTCTTTTTAGAGGAAAATAAGGAAGTGGCTTTAAGTATTTTAGATAAGGCCCAGAAAAGTAAGTTAGCAAGAGAGGCGGCACGAAAGGCCAGAGAGCAAGTTAGAAAAGGTAGTGCTAAGAATAATAAGGAGCGTATTTTAAGCGAGAAGTTTGCTAAAGCAACTGGTAAGAATTATATGAAAAACGAGTTATTTTTAGTGGAAGGAGATAGTGCAGGTGGTTCAGCTAAGTTGTTTCGTAATCGGGAAACACAGGCAATTTTGCCTTTAAGGGGTAAGGTTTTAAATTGTGAGAAGGCATCGGCTAAGGATATTGAGGCTAATGCAGAACTAAGGCAAATAGAGTATGCAATAGGAGCTGGTTTGGGGCAAGATTTTGATTATAAGGAGAGTAATTTTGGCAAGGTAATTATTATGACGGATGCGGATGTTGATGGTTCGCATATTCAGATTTTGTTAATAACATTTTTTTACCGTTTTATGCGGCCTTTGATTGAAAATGGGATGCTTTATGTAGCGACTCCGCCTTTGTATTCGATTGAAACTAGTAAGGGTAAGGTATATATTTCTGATGATGAAGAGTTAGAGAAGGAAAGGAAAAAGAGTAAGACGCCTTTAAAGATTCAAAGGTTTAAAGGTTTGGGAGAAATGGATGCTGATGAGTTATATAAAACGACGATGAATCCTTTGTATCGCAGACTTTTGCGGGTTAATTTAACGGATGCGGCGATTGCAGAGAAAAGAATTCATGTTTTAATGGGTGATGAGGTTTTACCTCGTAAAGAATGGATTAATGAGAATGTTGATTTTACGTTAGAAGATGATTTTAGGAAGTGATATTATGGCAGGAAAAAAGGAAGAAAAGACAATTGTTGAAAAAATTTTTGATTATAGTTTAGAAGAGTTAATGGAAGTTGGGTTTGGCCGTTATTCAAAGGAGATTATTCAGGAGCGGGCTTTGCCGGATGTAAGGGATGGTTTAAAGCCAGTGCAAAGAAGAATTTTGTATGCGATGTTTATTTCCCATTTTACGCATGATAAGCCTTATCGAAAAAGTGCCAAGGCTGTTGGTGATATTATGGGTAATTTTCATCCCCATGGTGATTCTTCTATTTATGGGGCTTTAATTCATATGTCACAGAAGTGGAAGATGCGGGAAACTTTAATTGATATTCATGGTAATAATGGTTCGATTGATGGTGATGGGCCAGCTGCTATGCGTTATACGGAGGCAAGGTTATCTAAGATTGCATCAGAGATGCTTGTAAGTATTCCTAAAAATACGGTGGAAATGACTTATAATTTTGATGATACTGAATTAGAGCCAACGGTTTTGCCGGCTAGTTTTCCTAATTTGCTTGTTAATGGTTCGACGGGTATTTCGGCTGGTTATGCGACAAATATTCCAACGCATAATCTTGGTGAGGTAATTGATGCGACGATTAAGAGGATTGAAAATCCTAATTGCCGTTTGGAAACTATTATGGAGATTATGCCAGGGCCAGATTTTCCAACGGGTGGTGTTATTGAGGGTAAATCCGGTTTAATTGAGGCTTATAGTAAGGGTAAGGGCAAGGTTATTTTAAAGGCAAAGGCTGATATTGTTACTAATGGCTCAAAAAAGCAGATTGTTATTGAGTCTATTCCTTATGATGTTTTGAAGGAGCAATTGTTAAAGAAGATTATTGATATTAAGATTGATAAAAAGATTGAAGGTATTAATGATGTAATTGATGAGTCTGACGCAAATAACATGGCACGTATTGTTATTGATTTAAAAAAAGATAGTAATGCCCAGCTTATTTTAAATTATTTGTTTAAGAATACTGATTTACAAGTTAATTATAATTTTAATATGGTGGCAATTGTAAATAGACGGCCAAAGTTAGTGGGAATATTAGATATTTTGGATGCTTTTATAAGTCATCAAAAAGAGGTTGTGGTAAGAAGAACAAAATTTGATTTGGAGCATGCAAAGAAAAGGTATCATATTTTAGAAGGATTAATGAAGGCTATTAGTATTTTAGATGAAGTAATTAAAACAATCAGAGCTAGTAAAAATAAAAGTGATGCAATTGATAATTTATGTAAAAACTATGATTTTACTTTTGAGCAAGCTAAGGCGATTGTGGAGTTGCAGCTATATCGTTTAACTAATACGGATATTGTCGATATAACGCAAGAGATGGAAAAGTTAAAGAAGGATATGTATGTTTGGGAGCAAATTTTGAATAATGATGAGGCTTTGAAGCATGTTATGAAAAAGGAGTTAAAAATATTAAAGAAAGAATATGCTAATCCAAGACGAACGATAATTAAGGATGAGGTTACGGAAATAAAGCTTGATATGAATAGTATGATTCCTAAGGAAAAGGTTGTTGTGGTTGTTACTAATGATGGTTATATTAAAAGGGTTAGTAGTAAGAGTTATCAAGCTAATAATGAAGATGCTACGATGAAGCCTGGTGATTATATTAAAAATATTTATGATGTAACGACTAGGGATAATATTTTGGTGTTTACTAATTTAGGCAATTATTTATTTTTACCGGTTTATAAAATTTTTGAGGGTAAGTGGAAAGATTTAGGTAAGCATGTTAATAATATTGTTTCTTTAAGTGCGGATGAGAAGGTTGTTTCATCGTGTATTTATAATGAGGCATCGGAACTTGTTTTGGTAACAAAAATGGGAATGATTAAAAGAAGTAAGATGAAGGATTATTTTGCAACTAGGGTTTCAAAGGCGATGGTAGCTATGAAGTTAAAGCCTGATGATGAGTTAGTAAGTGCTTTAGTTTGCAAGGATAATATTTTATTGGTTAGTAAAAATGGTTATTATACTAATTTTTCTAAGATAGAGGTGCCTTTAGTTGGGGTTCGAGGCTCAGGTGTTAAGGCAATGAATTTGAAAGATGATTTGATTGTAAGTATAAATACGTATGATAGTTTTGATTATGCGGTTGTTGTGACTGAGTTAAATACGGCTAAGCGAATTAAATTTAGTGATTTTGTTTTAACAGGAAGGGCTAAGAAGGGCAATTTATTAATTAAGAAGGTTAAGAGTAATCCTTATTATATTAGAAATGTTTTAATTGATAAGGTAATAATGATGAGTATTGATGGCATTGTTAAGGATTTAAAGGCAACTGATATACCGATTATGGATTTACTTTCAACTGGTAGTTTGATGACGAAGAAGAGTATTGATTTTGTGGTGCGAAAGTATGAGTTAGAAAGTTTAAGTGCTGATGATATAGTTTCGGAAGAAAAAGATTTTAATTTGGATGATTTTAAATTATAAAAATTCACCTATTACATAAAATTGTAGTAGGTGATTTTTTGATGGATAAAAAAGAAGCATTTAAGGCTTTTGCAAGGTTACATCCCGAGCTTATTTCGCAAACGATGAATAATAATATGACGTGGCAGAAGTTTTATGAGATTTATGATATTTATGGGGAGGATATGAATGTTTGGAAGGATTATATAAAGCCTAATAATAGTAGTAATATTGCTAATGATTTAACTAGTAAGTTAAAGAATGTGGATATGAATTCGATTTCTGAGCATATTAAAACGGCTCAGAAGGCACTTAGTTTGGTAAGTGAGTTAACAAGTAAGGGTCAAAGTGCGGCTGTTATTCCTAAGGTGCCAAGGCCGGTTAATCAGTTTTTTGAGGATTAATTATGGAAGTTTTTTTGCAAAAGATGATTTTAGATAAGCCAAAGCTTTATTTACATTTGAAACAAAATTCTAGTTGGGTTAAAACGTTAACACGTGATCCTAGTAGTTTTAAGGATTTTGAGGAAGCGATGAAGGAAATGTATAAGGAAAGGGCAACGGATAAGTTTGATTTGATGTTAGATAATATTGATTTGATTACGACTTTTTTGAATGCGATGAAGTGAGTTTTTTTAGTTTTAATGAAAGTGTTAATAGGATTATAAAAATAAATATTAGTAAGATAACAGGTAGGTAGTAGTATATTTGAAGGGCAATGCTATAGTAGATGCCAAGGAATATGGATAGGGCAAAGATTATTAGTAATATGGCGATGAAGGAAAGGTTTTGCTTTTTTTTAGGTAGTTTTTCTTTGATAATGTTAAGGCTTATGGAAAGGGCCATGAATAGGTCAAATAATGTGGCGATGGCAAAGATGTTTTCAACTTTTTCGATGAAGTTTAATATTTTGATGACTTTTAAGATCATGTATTCTGGGTAGCGGTAGATGTTTATTAAGTCTGGTCCTAGTATGCCGATTATAAGGATGCCCATGATGATGATGGTTAGGTTAGCTTTTATGTAGTGTTTAGGAAGGTTGTTATCGGTGTTTGGCAAAAGTATTAGAAATACTAAAGGGGCAGTGCTATAGGCTACATAGTAGATTGATGCTTGAATGATGTGGAAAAAGTCTTTGGTTAATACGGGCATGAAGTTGTCTTTTTTGACGTATCCGGTTAAGACAAAGAGGGCAATTATGACCATTGATAGGGATATGGTCATTAATATGGTGCTTACTCTACTTATGGTGGTGAAGTTTTTTTGGCAGATGCGGTAGGCTAGAAGTAGGGCTGGTAGGAGTATGAAATAGTGAGGAGATTTGACTAGGAAGAAGTTGGAGGCTAGTGTTTGAAAGATAAATAGGATTTCAACAGATATTAATGTGGCAAATAAGGCGATGATTATTTTTAAGAAGTTATGGCCTTTTTCTTTTAAGAATTGTTTTTGGGCGTATTGTTTTTTTAGTTTGTTTATGTATATTACAAGTAGTAATGATAATAGGTGGCCAATTAGAAAGCTTATCCAAGCGTCTTTGCCGGCAATGTTAAATAAAAAGGAAAAGCCAAAGCCGATGAAGAAGACTCTTGTTAGAAAATATGTATAAGAAAAGGTTATTTTTTTTGTCATTGTTTATTCACTCCAAATATTACGCCATTTTTATCGATTAATATGGAAACTTCTGTTTCGCTGTTAAGTTCATACCAGTTATCTAGTTTTTGTTTGGTTTGGTTGTAGTAGCTTTTTTGGATGCCAATGGCGTCGGTTTTTAGGTTTTTAAAGTAATTTACGGTTGCATTTATTTCATTTTGTAAAATGTCTTGGAAGTTTTGTTCTAGTTTGTTATAGATGCTGCTATCTTTAAAGTTATATTCGCATTCATCGTCCATGATGTTAGCTTTAAAGTTGGCTTTGATTTTGATTTGTTTTTTGGTGGTTGTTATTTTGGTATCATGGCTATAGAGGTTGATGGTTATTTTTTTGTCTTGGTTATCTTGACAGCTAGCGCTTAAGTAGTAGTTTTTTGTTTCGTTATTTAAAAGGTTTAATGTTTTAGAATCATTGATGTTTAAAGTAGCTACCATGTTATAGTCTTTAAAAACGGCAAGGCCAGCAATTGTTAGGCGTTTATCTTCGTTTAGGGTTACGATGTTTAAGTAGGCATCTTTATAGTCACTGTAAAGGTAGCTTAAAAATTTTTCAAAGTTAATATTGGCAGATATGCTTTCTTTGTAGTTATTGTAGTCAATTAAGCCTTCGATGGCTGTTGATATGACGGGTGAATCTTCGTTGGTGCTTTTTAGCACTTCTTTGGCGGTTGTGTTTTTAGCGATGACGGGATAAAAGACGTTTCTAGTGTTTGGGTCTCTTATTAGGTAATCAATTAAGTTTTTGAGTTTTGTTTTGGCTACTTCTTCGCTTATGATGAGGGCTTTTAGATGGGCTAGGTAAGCGTCTTTATTAAGGCTAAATAAGGCTTTTTGGTAGGCCATGGCAAAGTTTTGATCTTTGCCTTCGGCTAGGTAGCTTGTGCTTGTTTTTCCTTGTTGTTCAGAGGAGTTTTTTTGGCTATTTAAGACTTCAAAATTGACGATGTATTCATTATTTTCCATGTCAACAGCAAGGCCAACTATTATGGCTCGATCGTTTAATTCTTGGTAGTCATAGCAGGCGGTTAGAAGGAAAATGCTTAGGGTAAGGATGAGAATTTTTTTCATGGTTTTTGGCTCCTTTGTTTGGTCATGTTTTTCTTAGTTAGCATCGGGCTTCTTTGATTTTCGTTAGTGATTTTGGTTTTTAGTAAGTATTTATGAAGGTAGGTTTTTTCATATGGAGATAATGGAAAAAAGTAGGGTTTGGATAGGCTTTTGGTTTCGGTGATGTGAATTAGAAAGTAGATGAAGGCTAATGTTATGCCATATAGTCCAAAAAGGGTAGATAAGACAAGAAATATAAAGCGCCATTTTCTAATTGCGTTGTTGATTTCTTGGTCGGTGAATATGAGGCTGGTTATGAATGTGAAGGCGATGATGATGATCATGATGGGTGAGACGATGCCAGCTGAAACAGCGGCTTCACCTATTATTAAGGCTCCTAGTATGGATATTGAGCTACCGTAGGAGTTTGGGAAACGGTAGTCGCTTTCTTTTAGTATTTCACAGACGATGAGCATTATTAGGGCTTCAATGATGGTTGGGAAAGGTACTTCGTTTCTTTGCATGGCAAAGTTTATTAAGAGGCTAGTTGGGATGGTTTCGGGGTTGAAGTTTAAAAGGGCGATGTATAATGCAGGTATTATCATGGTTAGGAAAAAGCAGGCAAGGCGTAGTATTTTAAGGAAGTTGATGTTTTTGGGAATGCTATAGTTATCGGTTTGGGGGTTTAGAAAGTCACTAAAAAAAGTGGGAAGAATAAGGGCAAAGGGTGATGTGTCAACAAGTATGGCTATTTTGCCTTCTAAGAGGCTTGTTGCTACTAAGTCTGGTCTTTCGGTTTTATAGACGGTTGGGAAGTTTGATTTATTTTCTAGTTGGAAATATTGGGCGATGATGCCGGAGTCAGTTATGCCATCGATGTCGATGGTGTTTAAAACTTTTAATACTTCGTCTATGTTTTCTTTTTCGGCGATGTCATCGATGTAGAGAATATTAAGCATGGTTTTGGTTATTCTTCCTTTTACTTGGCTGATTGATTTTAGGGTATGGCTTTTAATTCTTCTTTTTACAAGGCCAAGGTTGATTTGGATGTTTTCGGTGAAGGCATCTTTGGGGCCGATTATTGATTGTTCGGTGGTTGGTTCGGTTACGCTTCTATTTATTTCGGCTTTGGTTTCTAGGGCTAGGACGTTGTTTTTTTCAATTACGATGGTAAAGCCGTTGGTTAGGTAAAATTCGATTTGGTCAAGTTCTTTTAAGATGATGGTATGAGGTGATGGGATTAAGCTTTTGATGTCGGTTATTTTTTTATTTTTAAGGCCGGTTAAAAGGCTTAGGTTTTTAAGGATGTAATCATTTACTTTATCGGAGCCACTTACGCTTTCTAAATAAACGATGTAAATGGTTTTTAGGGGTGTGATTTTTATTTCTTTGATTATTAGGTCGACGTTTTCGTTAAATTCTTTTTGAATGCGGTTGATAATTTTATTTTTCATGGAATTTTCACCAGTAATAGTATGAGTTTTTTGTTTTTTTTTAAACTATAAATAATGTCAAAAAGTGTCAATTTATTGGTTAATTGTTATATTTAAATAGTTTTTTTGTTATTTTATTTGCTGTAGAAGGTGGTTTTAATGGATTTACAAATTATTGGTGTAGATGATTTGGGTAGAGGTTTAGGTAAGGTAGATGGTAAGGTTTGTTTTGTTAATAAGGCTTTAGCTGGTGAACAAGTATATATTAAAAAAGTTTTTGATGGTAAGAGGTATATGGAAGGTAAGGTAGAGAAAGTTCTTTTAAAAAGCAAGGAAAGGAAGGAGTCTTTTTGTCCTTATTCTGCTAGTTGTGATGGGTGCAGTTTTGATATTACTTCTTATGAGAATATGATAAAGATTAAGAAAGATGCTATTTATAATTTATTTTGGCGGGATAATATTAAGTTAGATGATTTTGATATTGTTTTTAATAAAAAAGATGTGGGTTACCGAAATAAAATTAGTTTGAGGGTTGTTGATAGAAAGTTTGGCTATTATGAGGAAAATTCGCATTTGTTGGTACCGATTATTAATTGTGCTTTGGTTAAGGAAAAGATTAATGCTGTTTTAAATGATTTTTCTTTGTATGGTTTTGATAATGGGAGTTTAACTATAAGGTGTAATGATAATGATGAGCTTTTATTAGTTATTGATAGTAAGGATAATATAGAGTTTAAAGATGAGCTTTTTTTAAAACATAAAATAGTGGGTATTATGGTAAATGATAAGGTGGTTTATGGGGATGGTTTTTTTTATGAAAGAAGAAATGGTTTTTTGTTTCGGGTTAGCTATGATGCTTTTTTTCAGGTTAATGCTTTGGTAAGTGAAAAGATTGTTTTGGATGTTTTAAGTTATGTAAATAGTGATGATGTTATTTTGGATTTGTATTGTGGGGTTGGTTATTTTAGTTTGATATTAGCGCGTTTTTGTCAAAAGGTTATAGGAATTGAGATTGTTTTAAATGCGGTTTTGGATGCAAATATTAATAAGAAGTTAAATAATATTTTTAATGCGATGTTTTTGCTTGGTAATGTTAGTGATAGGCTTAAAGTGGTGGATGAAGATTTTACGAAGGTGTTTATTGATCCACCCCGAAGTGGTTTGGATAAAAAGACGCTTGATTTTTTGCTTTTGAAGGAAATTCCAACGATTATTTATGTTTCTTGTAATCCAATTAGTTTGAAAAGGGATTTGCGTAAGCTTCTTAGTAAGTATGATATTTTGATGCTTAAGGGTTATGATATGTTTTCTTATACAAAGCATATTGAGTGTTTATGTGTTTTAAGTTTGAAAAAATCTTTATAAAAAACGTTCCCTTTTCAACGAAAAAATGTTAAAATTTTAGTTAGAAAGGGAATGAATTTAAACTATGAATTATGGAAAAATTTTGAGAATGGTTGAAAAAAATGACGGTTGTATTACAACAAATGAAGTTGTAAATAATGGAATTGAAAGAAGATTTTTAACAAATATGGTAAAGAAAGGAACGTTAGTAAAAATCTCAAAAGGCTATTATGGACTTCCAAATTATATTGCAGATGAATATTATAAAATTGCTTCTAAAAGTAAAAATGCAAGATTTTCAATGGCTACTGCTTTGTATTTACATAAATTATCTGATCGCAATCCATTAGTATATAATGTGACATTGCCTTTTGGTTATAGTGGTTCTTTACAAAATCAAAAAAACGTAATTCTTAATTTTGTAAATAGAGATATTTTAGATTTAGGAGTAATGGAAATGCTGTCTCCTTTTGGGATGAAAATTAAAGTTTATGATGTTGAACGAACTATTTGTGATATTATCAAGAATAAAAATAAAATAGATGGTGAAATATTTAGCAAGGCACTTAAAGATTATGCTAAAAGTAAAGATAAAAATTTAAATAAACTTGCAAGTTATGCCAAGATTATGAAAATTGAAAAAAAGGTTGCTTTATATATGGAAGTGTTATTATAGTGGTAGGTAAGATATTGCCTTTTGGTTATTTCTTTGGTTTGTGGTATACTTATACTTAAGTTGGTGATTTATGAAAAATATTTATGGTCAAACTTTTTTAGAGTTAGAAAATTATTTTGAAAGTATTATGGAAAAGAAGTATAAAGCTGTTCAAGTTTATGAGTGGCTTTATCAAAAAAAGGTTACTAATATTGATGATTTTAGTAATATTCGTAAGGACTTAAGAGAACGTTTGAAGTTAGATTTTAGTACGTCTATGATTAGTTTAAAGAAAAGACAGGTTGCGCCTTTGACTGAGAAGTATTTGTTTGCTTTGGAAGATGGTGAGTGTGTTGAGTCGGTTTTGATGCGGCATGATTATGGCATTAGTGTTTGTATTTCTACTCAGGTTGGATGTAATATGGGTTGTGCTTTTTGTGAGTCGGGTCGACTTAAAAAGGTTAGGAATTTGAAAAGTCATGAGATGGTTGAGCAAATTTTGTTAATTGAAAAGCTTTCTTTAAAGCGGATTAATTCGGTTGTTTTGATGGGTATTGGTGAGCCTTTAGATAATTTTGATGAGGTTGTAAAGTTTATAAATATTATTAATCATGCAAAGGGTTTGGCTATAGGAGCTAGGCATATTACGGTTTCGACTTGTGGTTTAGTGCCAAAGATAAAAGCTTTAAGTAGTCTTAATTTGCAGGTTAATTTGGCAATTAGTTTGCATGCTCCTTTTGATAGTTTACGAAATAGGTTGATGCCTGTAAATAAAATGTATAGTTTGACGGAATTATTGGCCTGTTTGCGGGAATATATCGAAGTTACTCATAGACGAGTGACAATAGAATATGTTATGCTTAATATGGTAAACGATACACAAGAGTGCGCATTAGAATTAGCCAAAATTTTAAGGGGTATGAATGTTTATGTGAATTTAATTCCTTATAATGAAACTAATCATATTGAGTTTAAGAAAAGTAGTAAGAATAGGATTATGGCTTTTTATGATTTGCTTAAAAAGGAACATATTAATGTGACGATTAGGAAAGAGTTTGGTTCTTCTATTAGTGCGGCATGTGGTCAGTTACGAAGCAAAGAGGTGTAAAAATGAAATCTTTTTATTTAACAGATGTTGGTAAAATGCGTAGTCATAATGAAGATTCAGTTACGATAATTAAAAATAATAATGAAGAGTATTTGCTTATTGTTGCTGATGGTATGGGTGGGCATCGAGCTGGCGAGATTGCTTCTAGTTTAGCGGTTACGCATTTAGGAACTCGGTTTAAAAATATGAGTAGTGTAGGTTCAAAGATGGATGCGGCTAATTGGCTTAATGATAATGTTAATGAGATTAATTTATCTATTTTAGAGTATGCCAAGAATCATGAGGATTCAAAGGGTCTTGGGACGACTTTGGTTTTAGCGCTTTTAACGAAGGATTATTTGATTTTTGGTAATATTGGTGATTCTTCTGGTTTTGTAATAAAAAATGGTAAGCTTCATAAAATGACTAAGGATCATACTTTAGTAAATTTGCTTGTGGAGGCAGGAAATTTGACGGAGGAAGAGGCTAAGAATCATCCCAAGCGTAATGTGTTAATGAAGGCTTTGGGGGCTTGTGAGAAAGCTGAGCTTGATTTGATTGATGTTGATACTAATGTTGATGGTATTTTGTTATGTAGTGATGGTCTTACTAATATGCTTAGTGTTGGACAAATTGAGAAGGTTCTGGCGTTAGATATTTCGATTGAGGAAATGGTTAAGAGGTTAATTAAGAAGTGTAATATGCGTGGTGGCAATGATAATATTTCAATTGCTTATTTAGATATGAAAAGTGGGTGGGAATTATGATAATGAAAGGTCAAAAGATATCCGATCGTTATCAGATTATTAAATCGATTGGCGAAGGTGGTATGGCTAATGTTTATTTAGCTTATGATACGATTTTAGATCGGGATGTGGCTGTTAAGGTTTTAAGAGGCGATTTGTCGGGTGACGAAAAGTTTGTTAGGCGTTTTCAAAGAGAGGCTTTATCGGCTAGTAGTTTGTCACATCCTAATATTGTTGAGGTTTATGATGTTGGTGAAGATCATGGTATGTATTATATTGTGATGGAGTATATTGAAGGAAGGCATTTAAAGGAGCTTATTAAAAAGCGAGGAAAGCTGACGGTTAGTGAAGTTGTAGACATTATGCTACAGATTACTGATGGTATGAGCGTTGCCCATGATTCTTATATAATTCATAGGGATATTAAGCCTCAGAATATTATGATTTTGGAAAATGGTTTGGTTAAGATTACGGATTTTGGTATTTCGATGGCGATGAATGCAACGCAGCTTACGCAGACAAATTCGGTGATGGGTAGTGTTCATTATTTACCACCTGAGCAAGCAAGTGGTAAGGGTTCTAGTTTGCAAAGTGATATTTATTCGATGGGTATTGTTATGTATGAGCTTTTAGCGGGTAAGTTACCTTATAAGGGTGATAATGCGGTGGAAATTGCTTTGAAGCATTTAAAGGAGGAGTTACCATCTATTAAGGATGAATTACCTAATATTCCGCAGAGTATTGAAAATATTATCATTAAGGCAACGGCTAAGAATCCTAAGAATCGTTATAATGATGCTAGGGAAATGCATGCTGATTTGATGACTTGTTTGGATGAGTCAAGGTATAATGAACCAAAGATTGTTTTACCTTATCCTGAGAATATTGATGATACGAAGATTACTAAGGTTTTAAAAAGTGCAAAGGTTGAGGAGAAAAAGTCTGATAATAAGGGCGATGATGAGATTATTGCCAGACAGATTACGCAGAATGATTTGAAGAAGGATAATAAGTTACTTATTATTTTGATGAGTATTTTTACTTTTTTGGTGGTAGCAATTACAACAGTTATTGTTATTGTTCCAGCAATTACGACTAATAAGGAGATTTTTATTCCCGATGTTACTGGTTATAGTGTGGAGGAGGCTATTTTAGCGCTTCAAAAGGAAGGGTTTAATGTAGCTACTAATCAGCAGCAGGCGGCAAGTGATAGTATTGAGTATGGTCATGTTGTTAAGACAAGTCCACTTGCGGGTACGAAAAGAACTAAGGGAACGGAGATTACTTTATTTGTTAGTGAGGGTGATACGAAGATTACTTTGGAAAATTATGTCGGTCAAAATTATTTGGAAATTAAGGGCAAGTTAGAGGCTTTAGGTTTGCAGGTAATTATTGAAAAGAAGGATGCTAAGAGTGATGCTAAGGAGGATATAATTATTGAACAAAATCCAAAGGAAGATGAGAAGATTAGCAAGGGTGATTATGTAACTTTATATATTCCTGAGGTTGACAAGTATCCAGATTTTTTTAATGGTAGTTATACTTATGATGATGTTGTTTCTTTCTTGGAACCTTATTCTGTTAGTGTTGTTAAGGTTGAGGAGGAAACAAGTAGTAAGAATCCGGGCATTGTAATTAAGCAAAGTAGAAGTAAGGGAACAAGGATTGTTAGTGGAACGTCAATTACGATAACGGTTGCTAAAAAACCAAGTAAGGTATCAGAGCCGAAAGAAAATGAGGAAGATACATCTTCGGGGTTAGATTAGGTGTTATTATGGCTTTGGGAAGGATTATAAAGCAAATTAGTAATTGTTATTATGTTTTGGATGATAAAGTTTATGAGTGTGTGGCAAGGGGAAAGTTTAGGAAGGAAAAAGTTTCCCCTTTTGTTGGTGATTTTGTTTGTTTTGATAAGGATGCTAAGGTTATAACTTCGATAAATTCTCGGAAAAATAATCTTATTCGGCCTAATGTGGCTAATGTTGATTTGACAGTTATTGTGATGAGTTTAAAAGAGCCTTTTATTTCTTTATATTTACTTGATAAGCTTATTGTGGCTAGCTTATTAAGGCATATTATGCCGGTTGTTTGTTTTACGAAGTTAGATTTGGCAAGTAGTGATGAGTTAGCTATGTTAGATAAATATAGACTTTATTATGAGAGTATTGGGATAAAGTGTTATGATAATTTGCATTTGGATGTTATGTTAGAGGATTTAAGGGGTTTGGTTGTTTTAACTGGGCAATCGGGTGCTGGTAAAAGTACGCTTATAAATAAGATTTGTCCGTCTTTGAATTTGAAGACTAATGATATTAGTTATGCGCTTAACCGGGGTAAGCATACGACAAGGCATATTGAGCTTTATAAGATAAGAGATTTTTATTTATGTGATACGCCTGGTTTTTCGGCTTTGGATTTGAAGGGCTATAGTAAAGAGGATATTAAAGAGGCTTTTAAGGAGTTTTTGGATTATGATTGTCGTTTTGGTGATTGTATGCATGTTAATGAGTCTGGTTGTATGGTGAAAGATGCTGTTTTAGATGGACGTATTTTAAGTAGTCGTTATGATAATTATTTGTTGTTTTTAAAGGAGGTAAGTGATGGAAATTGCGGTGTCTTATTTAAAAAGTAATGATAGCAAGAAAAAGACGATTAGCAAGATTGAGAAAACAAGTGCTGATTATATTCATGTTGATTTGATGGATGGTGTTTTTGTTCCTAGTAAGAATTTTGATATTTTAGAGGTGGTTAATTTATTAAAGGATGTGAAAAAGCCTTTGGATATTCATTTGATGGTTATTGATCCTTTAATTTATTTACCTTATTTAGCTAGTTTAAATGTTAATTCAGTTTTTATTAGTTTGGAAGCTTCTAATGTTTTAGAGGGTTTGAAAAAGATTAGAAATTTAGGGTTTAAGGCGGGTTTAGCTATTAAGCCAGATACTAGTTTGGATAGTCTTTTACCTTATTATGGTTCTTTTGATGTTTTACTTATTATGAGTGTTAATCCAGGTATGGGTGGGCAAGAGTTTTTATCTAGTAGTATAGATAAGTTAAAACAGGCTTTTCTTTTAAAATCTAAGTATGGTTTTTTGGTGTTTGTTGATGGAGGCATTAATTCTTCGACGGTTAATTTGGTTAGGCCTTATGTTGATGGGGTGGTAAGTGGTTCTTTTGTTTGTATGAGTTTTGATTATGAAGCAAGTGTTAAAAGGCTTAGGTATTGCAATTAGGTATTAGTTGTGATATTCTTTTTTTATGTTAAAGTGAGGTTTTTTTATGAATGGTATTAGAAAAGATGCAAAAAGGTCATTGCTTTTGGTTTTGCTTTTGATCTTTTTTGGGATTGTTTTGGTTTTGAATCAGGAGAATTTTATTTTGTTTGCAATTAAGTTTTTGGGGTATTTAAGTATTTTAGTGGGGATTATTATTTTGTTTTATATTTTGGTTTTTAAGAAGGAGAAGGTTTTTAATATTTCATTTGGTAAGGGTTTATTATTTTTGCTTTATGGTGTTTTGGTTATTGTAAATTGTGATGTTTTGCTTAGTGTTTTAACGATTTTGTTGGGTGTTTTTTTACTTTATGAGGCAAGTAGTCGTTTGGATGTTTCTTTTAGTTTGAAGAAGAAAGGTTTTAAGTATTGGGTTTATTTATTAGTTTTTTCTTTGACGCAGGTGGTGCTTGGAATGTTAATGTTTTTCAAACCGGTTATGAAGGATGTTAATGAATCTGTTTATTTAGCGATTTTGTTATTTTTGTCGCAGGGTTTGATGTTTATGGGGTCGATGCTTATTATTCTTTTTGGGAAGGAGAAGGCTTTAGATAAATAAGCCTTTTTTATATTTTAAAGTGACTTTTTGGTTTTAATTTGGTAAAATAATTTTAGGTGGTTGTATGAATTTTTCTAAGCCAAGGATGAGTTTAGTGCAGAAGATAAGTTATGTTGTGATTTTTATTTTATTGATTGTGGCTTTTATTTATTTAGGGACTAAAGATTATGGGGCAGTAAGTAATGCTATTCCTGATTCTTTAAGGTTTACGGAGGAGTTTGGCATTTCGCAGGATAATGTGTTTGTTTATAAAAATAGGTCGCAGATATTGGAGGCATTGAATCATGATTCGGCGTTTATTTTTATGGCTTCATCGATTAATGAGTGGAGTAGTTATTATGCTTCTTTGTTAAATGATGTAGCGCATAAGGAGAATGTTAAGGAAATTTATTATTATGATTTTTATGCTGATCGGTTAAATAATAATCGTTATTATGAGAATATTGTGGATTATTTAAGTAGTTATACGACGATTTTGGATGATGGTTCATCGGATATTTATTCGCCTACTTTTGTGATTGTTAAAAATGGTAAGGTTTTATTTTTTGATAATGAGACGGCAGTTATGAGTGGTGAGCATACAATTAAGGAGTATTGGACAACGTCAAGGGTTAATAGTAAGAAGGAAAGCTTAGCTAATGCTTTTAAGCTTTTTAAGGGTAATTTATCATGAGTAAGAAAGAGCAAAATATTTATGCTGTTAGTGTGGTTTTAGTTTTGTTGTTGTTATTATTTGGGGATAAGATTATGTTAAAGTTTATTTCGGAGAAGCCAAATTCTAATAATACGGTTTTTGGGGGCACGAAAAAGGAAGTTTCGTATGATAATGTATATGTTAGCAAGATTAGTTTGGAAGATATGATTGCTAATATGAATTTAGGGAAGTCTTTTTTTGTTATTTTTACGCGTAGTGATTGTTTTGTTTGTGATGAATTATTTAGGAAGGATTATTTGTTTAAGGATAGTTCTTGGCCTATTTATTATGTGGAGCGAAATGTTTATACGGAGAATAAGGATAGTGTTATTTATTTAGAAAATAGTAGTGAGGATGTTAAAGAAAATATTGAGATAACGCCTTATATTATTATGGTTAAGGATGGTTTTATTAGTGATACTTTGCTTGGTAGTTCAAAAGATGATAAGATTGCGAATTTTTTTAAGCAAAATTAGGTTTTTTGTTATATAATTAGTATAGAAATGAGTTGATTTTGATGAATGATGTGGAAGAAAAGATGCAGAAGGCTATAAGTCTTTTGGAGTCTAAGTTATTAAATATTCGGGCTGGAAGAGCTAATCCTTCGATGTTAAATGGGATAATGGTGAGTTATTATGGGAGTTTGACGCCGATTCAAAGTTTGGCTAATATTTCGGTTCCGGAGGCTAGGGAGCTTTTGATTAAGCCTTTTGATCGTACTTGTTTAAAGGATATTGAGCGGGCGATTAATGAGGCTAATATTGGTATCTCACCGGTTAATAATGGTGAGGTAATTATTTTAACGGTGCCAGAGCTTACGATGGATAAGAGGAAAGATTATGTTAAGGATGCTAGGGTTTTAGGTGAGGAGTGTAAAGTTAGTTTACGTAATATTAGGCAAGAGGCTAATAATTCTATTAAGAAGCTTGAGTTACCTTTGGATGAGGAAAAGCTTGAGCTAGAGGATATTCAGGAGCTTATTAATAAGTATAATAAGATTGTTGATGAGCATATGAAGGAAAAGGAGCAGGAATTGCTTAATTTGTAGGTGTCAATTTTGTGTCAAAAATTATGTTGTTGAAAAGAAATGCTTTTTTAGAGCATTTTTTATTTTTAAAAAATGAAAAAATATGATATGATTATAACATAGGAAAATAGTATGGTGATCATATGAATAAGAAAAAAGAAGCAGGTATAGTAATAAAGTCAGAAATTAAGGTTGTAGCTTATGCGGTTATTTGCCTTGTTATCGTGGTAATAGGTATGAGTTATGCTTTATTTTTTAAGGTGCAACCAAATGCACATAATCAGATAGTAAAGGCTGGAAGTTTGCAGTTTGAGTATACGGAAGGATCTGAGATATTATCAGAAGGGCATGAGGATTGTTTTGCACCGATGACTTATGAAGAGGCTGATGCTATTACTGAGTGTAAGTATGAGTTGGTTGTGAAAAATACAGGAACTTTGCCAAGTAATTATTCTTTAACGGTTGTACAAAATCAAGCAGATAATCCCTTAGAGTTAACTAAATTAAAGATAGCTATTAAAAAAGAAGGGCAGCTTGTAACAAATTTTCCAAAGACAATATCAACATTAAATAGTGGGAAAATTGTTGAAAATGAAAAGATAGCCGCTGGTGCGATGGTAACATATCAAATACAAGTATATGCTGATTCAGCAGCTGTATTAGATAATGATGAAGGAAAAGATGTATCATTAAGTATAAATGGTTTAGGAGAGGTAAGTACTGATAGTGGCTTAAGCCCTGAGGCTCCCAAAGCAGCTGTAGGTTATTTAACTGATTTGCAAGAAGAAAGACCAGAAGAACTAGCTTATGATGGAACCAGTGATAATAACTTAAGGTTTATTGGGGG
>CANQYR010000007.1 GCA_947628125.1 uncultured Bacilli bacterium | reverse complement strand
TATATTGCAAAAAGTTGATGATACTTATGAGTATTGGGTATGTGAAGATAAAAGTAAAAAAGTTAAACACAATTTATCCACTACTGAAGAAGATGGCAAAATAATTACTACATGTTTAAACGAAGGTTGTACATATACAAAAACTAAAAAGAAAAAAGAAGTAAATGTTTTAATAAATGTTGATCCTGAGTATGAGTATTGGCAATATCCAGGTAGTAAAGATACTAAAACTGTGCGTCATAATTTTGAGGTTGATGCTGATGGTAATACTTATTGTACCAATTGTGGTTATAAACTTATTAAAGAGCATGTGCATAACTATAAGTTCGATCATTATGATGAAGAAAACGAATACTATGTTTGTAATGAAGATAAGAGTACTATTGTTAAGTCACATAATTTAACTAAAGCTGAAACAAATAATGAAGTTATCTACACTTGTTTAAACGAAGGCTGTGGATATAAGAAAGTTATAACTAAGGAAACTGAACATGTTCATGACTACAAATTTGATCATTATGATGATGATAATGAGTACTATGTTTGTGAAGAAGATCAAGATACCATTGTTAAGTCACATAATTTAGCTAAAGCTGAAACAAATAATGAAATTATCTATACTTGTTTAAACGAAGGCTGTGGTTATAAGAAAGTTATAGCCAAAGAAACTGAACATATACATGACTATAAATTTGATCATTATGATGAGGAAAACGAGTACTATGTCTGTGAAGAAGATCAAGATACCATTGTTAAGTCTCATAATTTAACTAAAGCTGAAACAAATAGTGAAATTATTTACACTTGTTTAAATGAAGGTTGTGGTTATAAGAAAGTTATAGCTAAAGAAACTGAACATGTACATGATTATAAGTTCGATCATTATGATGAGGAAAATGAATACTATGTTTGTGAAGAAGATCAAGATACTATTGTTAAGTCTCACAATTTAACTAAAGCTGAAACTAGTAGAGAAATTATCTATACTTGTTTAAATGAAGGCTGTGGTTACAAAAAAGTTATAACTAAGGAAACTGAACATGTTCATGATTATAAACTAGATCACTATGATGAAGAAAATGAGTACTACATCTGTGAAAAAGATGATGAAGAACTTGTTAAGCCTCATAATTTATCTAAAGAAGAAACTAGTACGGAAATTATTTATACTTGTTTAAATGCTGGTTGTGATTATAAAAAAGTTGTTACAAAAGAAACTGAGCATGTTCATAACTATACAGAGTATCAAGGTTCAACTGATGAGTATGAAAATTGGGTTTGTAAAGATGATAACGTTCAAATTCAAGTGCCTCATAATTTAGGCGCATCTACTTATAATGCTCAAACTAATGAAATGGAAAGTGCTTGTACTAATTCTGGTTGTGATTATGTTAAGAAAACACCTCATGCTTATCAAGATCATGTTTGGGAAATTACTAGTAAAGATAATGATAATGAATATGTAACTTGTAGCGTTTGTGGGGCTAAGGAAACTCGTTCGCATATTTTTTCCAATACAGGTCAAACTGGTTCTACTTTATGTGAAACTATTTATCCATGTACCAATGAAGGCTGTGGAATTACTAAAAGTGTTATAAACCATAGTTATGATAATGGTAGTAGAGTATCTTATAATGGTGAGAATGATGATTATTGTTATAAAATAACTTATAGTTGTGAATATTGTGGTGATAGTTATTCTAAAGATTTTCCACATGAGAAAAATGAAGTGACTGATATATTTGGTACTACTATAACCTGTTACAATTGTGAATATCATCGTTATTATAGACCAGTAAATGCTGATGAAAAATCACCAACGTTGGTTTTGAAAAAATAAAGAAGGGATTAAAAATGAAAGAGAAGAAAAATTTAAAGAAAATAAGTAATATCCTTATAATTGTTGCCTGTATAGTTTTGGTACCAGTATTGATAATGAATTTGTGGATCATTATTCAATCAAAAACTAAACCTGATGTTATTCCTAGTATATTTGGTTATAAACCTTTTATCGTTTTATCAGGTTCTATGGAAACAGAAATCCACAAAGGTGATTTGATTGTTGCAAAAAATATTGATCCATCTTTGTTAAAGGTAGATGATGTAATTGCCTTTCGGGATGCTGAAAATACTGTAACTACGCACCGAATTATTGATATGGTAAACAATGATGATGTTCCATATTTTATAACTAAGGGTGATAATAACTCATCTCAAGATCAAAATTTAGTTGAATATGGTGATGTTGAAGGCCTTTATGTTTTTAAAATTCCTGGTTTTGGAACTATTATGAACAAACTTTCTGAACCAACTACTATTATTATCATTATTTTATTAATTACGATGATATTTGTGATAGGCTTTTCTATTTCTAATAAAAAGCAACAAGAATTAGAAAGAAAAGAATATTTAGAATATAAAAAGTTAAAAGAGGAAGAAGCGAAAAAAGCCGAAGAAGAAAAGGCTTCTAAAAAGAAAACGGCTAAGAAGAAAACTGCAGAAGAAAATAAAGAGCCTAAAAAGAAAACGGCTAAGAAAAATCCTTCTTCAAAACCTAAAAATGGTAAACAGCCATAAGGCGTTTACATAGATTTTAATAGCATAAATTTTTAAAGATTTATGCTAAAAATATAAGATAAGCAAAGGAGGTGAAAAAATGAAAAAGAAATTGCTAGGTCTTGGAGCCTTATTACTTGCGGTTACTATAACTAGTTATTCTGTAAGTGGCACTTATGCTAAATATACAAGTAGTAGTGATGCTTTAACAGATAAAGCTCGTGTAGCTAAGTGGGGTATAGATTTAAAAGCAAATAAACCATTTACAGTTAAGCTATTTGAAGAGTCTTACACAGATGTTAAAAGTGGTTCAAGTGATTTAAAAATCATTGCTCCTGGTACAAATGGTAGTTATACATTTACAATTGATACTGCAAACGCTCTTAAAGCTACAGAAGTAGCCTATAATGTAACAACTACAGTAAATATCGACGATCAAATTGGTCAAATCGTTTATTGGCTAAAAGGCGATACTGAAGAAGATGTATCAACATTTGCTAAGGCTAAAGCACAAAATGTAACTTTCTATATGAAAGAAGCTGATGGAGTTGGAGATACTGGCGTTAAAGCAATTAGTGAGCTAAACACTGCTATTGGTGAAAAAATGACCTTCACTTATAATGAAGATGGTGGTGCTGGAACATCAGTTCCAACTGAAACTCTTTATTGGGCATGGTTATATGATCATGATAGCTCTAAAGAAACAGGCAGCGACGATAACGACAATAATGCTGGAAATGGAACAGTAGATAGCGAAACTGTTACCATGACTGTTAATGTAACAGCAACTCAAAAAGGCGATGACGCTGCTGCTTAAAACAACGGAAGTTTTTAACTTCCAAATAAAGATATATATCTTTATTTATTAATACTATCGTATTAATAAATGTTATAGTATTATGTATCTTTATTTGTTAGCTAAAAGAAAGGAGAAGTAAAAAATGAATGAATATAAAAACAAAGATAAAATCCGCACCATAATAATTATTATTTTACTTATCCTAATAATATTATTGTTAATAACTAGCTGTACATCCAAATTATGGGGGCGTATCGGTGATTTATTTACGAATGAAGGCACATATGAAATAGGTGACACATCGGATGAAGATGTTGTTATAAACGGTTCTTTAAAATTTGATCGCACCATGGCAACGATGAACTTAGGCGATGAAGATTTAAAACTTGGCTTTTCTTATGAAAAAATATTACCTACTACATTTACCTGTTATACATCAGATGCCGAAATTGCTACTTGTTATGTTAAAGATAACACCGTTGTTGTAAAGGCTAAAAAAACTGGCTTTGTTAAAGTATACTTAGAAACAGAAACTAATGGCCTATGCTACCGGGCTGTAAGTAACGTCACTATTAAAGAAAGCAATCGTTATGTAACTTTAACTTCTTCTGTAAATGAGATAAATGTTGGTGACTCGTTATTATTATTTTATACCTTACATGACTTAAATAAAGAAAACATAACCATAGACTTATCCGATCCTTCTTTAGCGGGTTTAGAAATATACGATGGTTATTTAAAAATTATTGGTAAAAAGAAAGGCAAACTAACTGTAACTATTAAAGTAAACTATCAAGGACACACTTACACAGCTAGTTACCAAATAACTATTAAAGAAAAAACAAATCCATCTAAACCTACTTCTTATGAAGGCCTTAAAAATATAACTGGTGATCTTGCTTTTTCGTTTGACCCCAATAAATATATCTATTATCTAAGTGTTAAAAATGAAGTATCAACTCTATCTTTTCAAGTAAATTATTCTGCTTTTAGTATTAGATATTATTTTAATGATGAAATAGTAGACTCCTTAGCAAACTTAAACTTAAATGTGGGCCAAAATGTTATTAAAATCATTATAACTATTAATGGTACGGATACCATTTATTATATAAACATTTACCGAAGCGATTACATACCTAACGACTTAAAGCTAACTGATCTAAAAGTGGAAAATGCTTCTATCGATCCCCAATTTGATCCTGATATAGATAATTATGTTGTAACATTTACTGATAAAGTATCTGTTTTCGCAAGTGCTTTAAATGGTACGGTTACATACAACTACAACAATAAAAGCTATCAAAACTTTAACGATATTTTAGTATCAGATAACACCACTTTAGATGTCATCGTATCAAATAACAATGAACAAAAAGTATATCACCTTTTATTTAAGAAAAAGAAAAGTGATGACAACAACTTGAAAAATTTATCTGCTCAAAATGCTAAACTAACCCCTTCTTTTACTAGTGATCAGCAAAACTACTTTGTAAATGTTACCCCTGATACTCCTAAAATTAGTTTTGATGCTTCCTTAAATGACAATAAAAGTTCTGTTAAATATTATTTTAACAATCATCAAGTATCATCTTTACACGACTTAACACTAAATGAAGGTGATAATATTGTGGAAATTAAAGTGACAAGCGAATCTGGTATTGAAAAAACATATACAATTACAATACATAAGCCTATTATATCCCTTTCCTTTACCAAAGATGAATATACCTACTATATTGATGATAATTACATGTGGCTTCCTTATCAAATACTATTTGACCAAGAAAAAGAGAGTGTTAATTTATCTGATATTAATATAAAAATTACTGATTATGATGGTGACTATGAAATAAAAGATGGTGGTATTTTACTAAAACCAACTAGAAAGATGATTGATAAAACTATTAATGTAGAGCTTACTTATTTAAACAAAAAAGCTACTACTAAAGTAAAATTTATTGTCAAAGATTACTTTTTAGAAAGTGAAAAATATGAATATTACCTTGGTTTATTATCAGCAAGTGCGGAAAAAGATTTAATATTAAACACTAATTTTTTCAATGACAACATTAAATGGCAAGAAACTAAAAATGGCATTCGTATTTATTCGGCAGGTAATCCTGATATTTACATTGACTTAGAATTTGACAAACAAAAAATGCAAGTTGAAAGTGTAAATGGTAAAGACTCAATAAAAGTTAGATTTTCTTTTTCTACTGAAGGAGAGTTTGATGTAAAAGTTAAAGCCTCTTACTATCAAGATACCATAAGTGACTTTATAGTTAAATTCCATGCTCAAAATAAATACGTTTTAACATTGGATGCTTCTGAAGGCTATTTTGATCAATTTACTACTGTATATACTTTTTTAGTCGAAGGGCCATTTGATATTACTGATTACTTAACTGGTTATAAAATAGTTGATTGTAACTATTATCCTTTAATTGGTTTTACCTATGAAAACACTACTTATGATGCCAATAATAACATTGTTGATGTTCAAAAAGACATGACTTTAAAAGCTATTTACAGCAATGAGAAAAAAGAAAATATAACGGAAACTAAAACGCTTTATTTAACTGATGTGCCTTTATTTCATAATGAAAAATACTATCAAGAACATAACATATCCAAAATGATCTATCCAACAGCCCAAGGTTCTTACATTATGACTTTATCTAATAATACTAATAAAGACATAGTAATTAAAAAAATAACTTTGCAAGAAGATTCGGTTTGTACCAATATTGGGTGCATTAATATGGGCTATATCATTAAAGATCTAAATAATTATTATTTAGGAAGCAATAAAAATTATAGTCTTTTAAATACAACCTCATCTTTGACAACTGAAAAAGATTTAAATATGGCCATTGCTTTAAAAAATGGTGAGCAAACCGAAATATCGATATTATGGAAATGGCTTGATATAGATGATGATGTTGATACTTCAATTGGTAATTTAAGTGAAACAAAAGAATATGCCTTAACTATCAAAATAACTTATGAAGTAGAGAAAAATGCTTGTGAGGATGCGCCATGAAAATAATAAAGAAAATAATGTCTATCCTAGGTATAACAATATTAAGCATTTTCTTAATTTATAATGTTTATAACTTGTTTTGCTTAAAAGTTTTAAAAAAGGACTTATCATCTGTTTTTGGTTACAGCCTTTTGCAAGTAGTGTCAGGGTCTATGACACCTACTATTGATATTGATGATTTTGTTATTATCAATACTCAAAACAAAGAATATAAAGAAAATGATATTGTTACTTATTATGATCGTTATAATTCTTTTGTAACGCATCGGATAGTTAAAATCGAAGATGATAAGATATATACTAAAGGTGATGCTAATGCTTCATTAGATGAACCAATAGAAAAAGAAGATATAAAAGGGGTATATTGTTTTCGGATTAGAAAAATAGGGAAAATATTTAAAGCCTTTCAAAATCCTGTCGTAGCTATTTTAACATTTATTCTAGGCTGTCTTATTTGCAATTTATATGCCTATTCTAAAGAAAACAATATAACAATGACTAAACAAGAAGAACAAGAATTTGCGAAATATTTACTTGCTAAAGAAAAAAATACTAGCCAAAAGAAACATTTTAGTTTAAAATATTTACTAAACAATTTAAAAGCAAAGAAGAATAAAAAGGGCAAGAAGAAAGAAAAAGGTGACTAAAATGAAAATGCCCAGTAAACAACTAAAAAAGAATTTGCTTAAATGGATCTTTATGTATGTAAGTGTCATCGCGTTGTTTACAAGTGTTGTAACTTATTCTAAATACATTAGTAGTTTTAAACAAGAAGAACAAGCTCGAGCGGCTAAATTTATCTTTAAAATTAATCCTATTGCGAACAGTTGTAGTGATAATGATGAAGTAACATCTTTATGCACCGTATCGCAAAAAAGACCAACGTCGTTAAATTATTCCTTTGAAATCGACACTAGTTTAATGGAGGTAAATGCAACTTACCACTTTAGTTTATATATTAATAATGCTTTTGCCCCATTTTCCAATGATTTTCTAACTGATGAAGGAAAAAATGTTATTGAAACAAACAAAGGTAGTAGCAATGTTAAAATTGGTTCATCTATTTATACAATCTACACTTTGCAAGAACAAATAGAAGCAAACTTAAATAGTCAAAATAAAAAAACATATAATGTACATTTAAAATATAATGGGGGAATAAATGGGTACAAAGCCCTTTCTGAAAATCAAACTTATCAAGTTTTGGTAGTTGGTTATTCAGTTGTTCAAAAGAAAATATAGATAGGTCGTGAAGTGATGAAAAAATACCGTAGTTTAATTATATTATTTTTAGTGTTAGGCACTTTGTATGTTGCTAACGTAGCTCAAACTAATTCTAAATATGTTGATAGTAAAACTTATGCTTTTGCCTATCAAAACAATGTTTATAAAGTCTATTTTTCTAATGCTATTGCAACTAATGATATTTCTACTGATGAGAAAAATGTTAAAGTAAATTATACTTTTACTACTAGTGAGGTAGGTTTGGGTTTAAAAGATTCTTATTATTTGAACAGGGAAGAATTAAGTCCTAATTGTATAGTAAGTTATAAAGATCAAGTAATAAATGCGGGTAATCTTGCTTTTGTAAGTTTTAATAATATTAAAATTCCCGAAGAAATAACTTTAACAATTACTTGTCCAGTTGATGAAGTAACAAATTCTGGTAATATAACGATGCCAATAAGTATTGATGAGAAAATAGAAGATGAAGATAAATTCCCATATACAGATGGCAACTTTATCAAAAAAAGAAGTACTTTTGATAGTGAACATGCTAAGACTACATTATATGATATATTAAAACGGTATTTAGATGAGAATTATTATGATAAATATGTTAGGGAAGTTTATAGTTCTCCTGATTTGATAATCACTGATATTGAAAGTTATCTTAAGCCTTATGAAAATGTTTTAATTAGTGGTGGCGTTCCTACAGGATCTATTACTAATAATTTGTTAGGTATTAAAGTTACTTATAATAACGAACCTTATTCTTTTAGTTATGATATTGATGACAATTTTATTGGTTATGCTAGAACCAGTGCTTATATATCTCATGTAAGTTCCTTGCCAGTATATATGTATTTTTCATCAAATGACAAGGATAAAATTAATCAAGTGTTTACTACTTATTTAACTATGTATGAAAAAAACTTTTTCCCTGGTGAAGAAAATGTTTTAGAAAGAATTGATGAATATCTAGACTATATGGAATTAAAAATTGGTGAAAATTTATATGATGTTTATTCTCTTCAAACTAAAGGCAGCATAGGGGGTATTCGCTGGGAAACTGCAAAAGATCTAAAGGGTAATTTATATATAATTAATATCTCTAGTTTAATTGCCCATGCTCAAAATTATAAAAATAGCCCAATTGTTATTGATGTAAGTAAAACCTTGCAAGATATTTATTCATCATTTTACAATGGTTTATTAAATACATATTTAAAAAATGATATTATATCTACAGAAGCTATTGGTGATGGAAGTAGTAAAGCAGGTTATCTCGCGTCATATTCTTTGGATAACGAAATATTAACAGGATCTGTATTTAAAAATTCTATTTATTATCAAACTGGAACTAGTGGTAAGGTTGATAAAGTATCTTTTCGAAATTATCATATATTTTATGATGTTACTAAGAAAAATTATTTATTAATTCATGCTGCATCTAGTCCTGATCTTAATTATAATTTGATCGATATTGCCCCTTTAACAGTAAGCAAAGAAGAAAAAGATGATTTTATTAGAATTGATGATATAAGTTTTAAAAATAATTCTACTAAAGTATTAGATCAAGAAACAAAAGAAGAAAAAACTATTGAAGAAGAGTTAGAAATAACTTTAACTATGAATATTGATACTAATAATACGATTTTAACTAATACCGAAAAAATTAAAGCTTTTGTAAGTTTATTAGAAACATCAAAAATGTTAAATATTAAAGAAGAAAAAATAACTAATGATGATGGATCTTTTGGGGCGAATAAGGCTAATATTATTAGTGATAGTGCAAAAACCACTTTAACATTTACGGTTACTAAAAAAGTATAACAAGTAAAGTTATGCTTTTTTTAATAATTCTTAATAATATAATTATTAAATTATAAGATTTTGGATTTATACTCAATTATATTATAAAATTATTTTTTTAAGAAGGTGAAGAATTTTAACATGAAAGTTAGTGTTATCGTTCCCGTATATAATTCTGAAAAGTATTTAAAAGATTGTTTAGATTCTTTAGTTAAACAAACATTAGAAGATATGGAAATAATTGCTATTGATGATGCATCAACTGATAAAAGTTTAGAAATATTAAAAGACTATAAAAGCAAATATCCAAATAAAATTAGAGTTTATGCTAATACTAAAAATCTAGGGCAAGGCGCGACTAGAAATAAAGGAATTGAGTTGGCAACTGGTGAATATATTGGTTTTTTAGATAGTGATGATTATGTAAATTTTAATATGTATGCCAAAATGTATGAAATGGCTAAAAAAAATGATGATCCTGATATTATAACAACGGGATTAGTTTTTGTTAAAAACAATGATTATTTAGCCAATAATTTTAAAGGAATAAATAAAACAAATGGCAAGGTTATTAATGTTTCTGATAACCCTAGTGCCATATTAGATGAATCTATATCGGTATGTAATAAATTATTTAAAAGAAATATTATTAAAAATTATCCATTTATTGAAGGAAGAATGTGGGAAGATATTGCATTTACTTATGCTAAAATGTTTAGAGCTCAAAAAATATTAAGATTTAATGATGCTGATTATTTTTATCGTCGCCAAAGTTCTGGAGTATCTTCCAAAAATAATCAATTTAATGATCATTTATTTGACATTTTTGAAGTTTGTGATTATTTGGAAAAAGAATTAAAAGATACAAATAAATATGAACAGTATAAATATTATATAAGATTTATTCAAAGTGCGTATTCATTATATCGGATAACAGAGGTTTTTTCTTGGGATATAGATGACAAAACTAAACAAGATTTAGTTGATAAAATGGGCAAATTGATAGTCAAAAAATATGGTGATTGGAAAATTTACCCTGAAGAACTTTTAGCAAGTAAAATTGGTATTATTGAATTGGAAAAAATAAATGAACATTTTAACCAGAAGGTAGGTATTTTATGACATTACAAATTTTTTTCTTAGTATTTATAACTTATTCCTTTTTAGGTTGGTGTATTGAAGTAATCCTAAAATATATTCAAACCAAAAGATTTATTAATCGTGGTTTTTTAATTGGCCCTTATTGCCCTATATATGGCTGGGGAGCATTGTTAATGACTATACTACTACAAAAATATAATAATGATCCTGTGGCACTACTAGCTTTAGGAATGATTATCTGTGCAATACTAGAGTATTTTACTAGTTACGTATTAGAAAAAATATTCAAAGCTAGATGGTGGGATTACAGCGATAAAAAGTTTAACATTGATGGCCGAATATGTTTAAATACCATGATTTTATTTGGTATAGGTGGTATATTAATTGTTCGCTATATTAATCCTTTCTTATTTGGGTTATATAATAATATGAATAGTATGACAATAAATGTTATAACATTAATCCTTTTTCTCATTTTTTTAATAGATAATATTATTTCCTTTAATGTTTTATCATCGGTTAGAAAAAATAATAAATTACTTTTAAAAGATAACACCGAAGAGATGTCTAAAAAAGTAATTGAGAAAATTAAAAGTAGTGGTATTTTAGCCAAAAGACTTTTATTCGCGTTTCCTAACTTTCATCATATTGAAAATGTTAGATTTAAAAAAAATAAGCCTTGAACTTAAAGATAACATGATATAATAATTATTTAAAGGAAGTGGTAATTTGAAAAAAGTTTTAATAGTTGATGATAATGTAGATATATCAGAGCTTATCGCGTTAATATTAAAAAAAGAAGATATCGCATCCAAAATAGTTAATAATCCTCTTGAAGTTTCCGAAACTTTAAAAAATGAACATTTTGATTTGCTTTTATTAGATATAATGATGCCAGAAATGTCTGGAACAGAGTTATGTGCGAAAATTAGAGATGAAGTAGACATTCCTATTATATTTTTAACCGCCAAAAATGAACTTTTAGATAAAATGCTAGGCTATGAAATTGGTGGGGATGATTATATTACTAAACCATTTGATAATACCGAATTAGTATTAAAAATTAAAGCCCATCTGCGACTTAAAGATCGTTTTAGACAAAGTAATAATGAAAAAACAATCGCTATTGGTGATTTAGTTTTAGATAAAGAAAGTTTTGAAGTTAAACAAAATGGGATAAAATTAGATCTGACAACCAGAGAGTTTGAATTATTAAAATATTTAATGGAAAATGCTGGTATCGCCCTTTCTAAAGAACAAATTTTTGAAAATGTATGGAAAAGTGAATATGGTGATATTGGGACAGTAGCAGTTAATATTAAAAGTCTGCGCGATAAATTAAAAGATCATAATAAATATATTATCACTATTTGGGGATATGGTTATAAATTTTTGAGGCAAAATAATGAAGAATAGAAGACTGGAAAAAAGATTTTTATATGCTATTATTATTGGCAGTGTTGCTAATATTATCACCTTATTATTGTGGCTTTTATTTAGAATATATCCTATAATCCCGAAAATTGAAGCTTTAAAATCAGAAATATTTAATAATGAAATAGAAGCAAAGTATAATTCTTATGAAGATATGATAATAGATATAAATAAAACTGCCGAAAAACATGATCTAATTATAAATATTGAAGATACTTCTGGGCAAACTTTAACAAATAATGAAATAAAAATAGATGCCCCTTTAATAACCAAAATGATAGAAACAACAAATAACACTTATTTATTAAAAATCTATTTTAATAACAATAGCAATATCTCAAGGGCAATACTAGAATTAGTTGCTATGCAAATAATAGTTGTAATTATCATTCTTTTCATAACATTCATATATACAAGGCAAATAGTTTTAAAACCAATTAACACCTTAATAAATGATATAAGAAATTATAAATTTGGTAAGAAACCCAAAAAAAGACCATTAAATACAGAATTTGATTTGATAGCCAATGAATTTGTCAATTTAACCGATAGATTGGATGAAGAAAAAGCTGAACAAACTAGAATTATAGCCAGTATTTCTCATGATATTAAAACTCCTCTTACTTCTATTATTGGCTATTCTAATTTATTAAAAGATCAAAACTTAAGTAAAGAATCTAAAAAATATAACGAAAAGATAAATGAAAAAGCTTTAAATATTAAAGATATATTATCTACTTTTGATGATTATTTATTAAACGAAGAAAAAATTGAATTAAAACCTACCTTAATCCAAGTTAAAGATATAGTAAAAGAATTAAATAATGATTATAAAATAGAATTAGACAATAATAACATTACATTTACAGTAACTACCAATATACCTTTAGCATACATTAATGTTGACATATTAAAAATAAAAAGGATTTTTTCTAATATGGTTTCCAACAGTGCTAGATATTTAAAAGATGATGGGAAAATATCAATTGATATTTCATATTTTCAAGAATATATAAAATTTACTGTTAAAGATAATGGACCAGGAGTCGATGAAAAAATAATAGATAAAATATTTGACCCATTATTCACTACTGATAATTCAAGAAAAATATCTGGGTTAGGTTTATCTATTTGTAAAGAATTTATTGAAATGCATGGTGGGACATTAAAAGCCTATAACGATCATGGTTTAACATTAGAATTTTTAATACCTAAATATAAAAAATAACATTTGAATTATTAACTTTAAAATTTTTTTTAAAAATAAATGTACTTATTGCGCTTATCATACATATGCTAATATAGCATTAATTATGTATCTTAATAATTTTTAATAATTTTTTAATTGCGAATTTAATAAATAGTGGTAAGGTATTATTTTGGGAGGAAAAAAATATGCGAAAAATAACTGACTTTATTGTAAAAGGCCGATATGCCTTTTTGACAATTTTTATTATATTAGCCATCTTTAGTTTGTACTTATCTACTAAAGTAAACATAAATGAAGATATTATGAAGTATCTTCCTAAAACAAGTGAAACTAAAATTGGCAAAGATATTATGGATGAAAGCTTTGCCAAAGAAGATTCTTCCAAGCTCAATGTTATGTTTAAAGACTTAGAAGAAAAAGAAGATACTTTAAAAAAATTACAAAGTATTGAAGGTGTAAGTTCTGTTGATTATGAAAACACCGAAGAATATAACCAAGATAATTACACTTTATATGTTCTAAATGTTAGTGATTATGATAATTCCCAAACGGCCACGAATGTTTATAATTATGTTAAAGAAAATTTTAAAACCGCGGGAATGAGTGGGTCCATCTATGATGAAAATAAACCAATATTACAATTATGGATTGTCATCCTTGCTATTTCCTGTGCCATGATTATATTAATCATTTTAAGTGACTCTTATATTGAGCCATGGCTATATTTAGTTTCTATTGGCATCGCCGTATTTATTAATAAAGGAACTAATATTATGTTTGCAAGTTTATCATCTATAACTAATTCAATAGTAGCAATATTACAACTTGCTTTATCTATGGACTACTCAATTATGTTATCTAATAGGTACAAACAAGAAAAATTAACTCATAAAAATAAAATAGATGCCATGAAAGAAGCTTTATATCAATCTTTTAAAGCCATTTTAAGTAGTTCGGTAACAACTATTGTTGGTTTAGCCTCACTTGTCTTTATGAGTTTTACCATTGGTAAAGATTTAGGGTTTGTTCTAGCTAAAGGGGTATTATTAAGTTTGATTAGTATTTTCTTTTGCTTGCCAGCATTACTTTTAATCTTTGATAATTTAATTATTAAAACAAAAAAGAAGTGTCCTAAATTTAATTTAACAAAATTAGGAAAATTTATATACAAGACTAGATATGTTCAAAGCCTTTTAATTATCGTTTTATTTATTGGGGCTTATTTTCTAAAAGGAAATATTGGCATTCTTTATACTGATTCACAGCAAGATAAAGTTGGAAAAGTTTTTCCATCTACTAATCAAATAGCGATTGTATATAATAATAAATATGAAGAATTAATAGCCAGTTATTGTCAAAAACTAGAAAATGATGAAAACATCGATCAAGCCTTATGTTATTCAAATACCATTAATGAAAATTTAGCGTACAATGAATTAAATAAAAAGTTTGAAGACTTAGATCAAGATACCAAGATAGAAGAGGATCTAATTAAAATTATTTATTACAATTATTATAATAAAGATGCTAATAATAAAATGACTTTAAATGAGTTTATTTCCTTTATTAAAAATGACGTATATAATAATGATAATTTTAGTAATTCAATTGATCAAAATACTAAAGATAATTTAGACTTACTTGAAAATTTTACATCACCTTCCTTAATTAATCAAAAAAGAAGCTCAAAAGAAATTGCTAATATTTTAAAAATAAATGAAGATGATGCTGAAAAAATTTTAACCTTTTATAATAGTAAAAACATTGAAACGAAAATGACTATTAAAGATTATGTAAGCTTTATGCTTAATGATGTGGCAAGTGACCCAGAATATTCATCAAGTTTAGATGCCAAAACTATTTCTAAATTAAAACAATTACACAAATTTACTGATGTAAATAATATAAATAAAAAAATGAATTCAAGTGAATTATCAAGTCTTTTTGGTATTGATAAAAATTTAATCGAGCAATTATTCTTGTTTTATAGAACCACTATGTCTAGCAATACCAAAATGACGTTTTCTTCCTTTGCTACTTTTGCTTTAAACATGTCTTTAGATTCTACTTATAAAGATATGTTTAATGAAAATACTATCAAATCATTAAACCTTTTAAAAGCTCTAAGCAATAAAGAAAGTGTAACTACCGCGCTTGATCCATCATCAATGAGCAAATCTTTAAATAGTTTAGGAATAAATTTGGATGCTGATACTTTATCTTTATTGTATACGTATTATACTGGTTATAATACTAAGAAGAAATTAACATTAAATGCCTTTGCTACCACTGCCTTAAAAATGGCAAATGAAAAAAAGTATAAGTCTTATTTTAATACAGATACTTTAAAATCATTACAAACCATCATCGCCTTAAACTCATATTATGACAAAGAATTGCCGAACCAAGATTTATATAAGATGTTTGAAATAGATAACAAAACTGGGGCAAAATTGGATTACTTATTCACTCAAAAACAAAATGGTACCTATACTATGAAACCTTTACAATTTGTAAATAAATTATTACAGACAAGTAGTGTATCATCAAAGTTAAGTGATAGTCAAAAAGCCTCTTTAAGTACTGCTCAATATATATTAAATAATATTAAAACTGAATATACTCAAGATGAATTAGTAAGTGTTTTAAAGGAAGACAAAACAGTGGTAAGTATAATTTATGGTGTATATGATGGTAATTTAAAGGATCTATCGATAAAAGAATTAATTAATTTTCTTTATAGTAATAAGAAAAATCCTTTCTTTTCTGAATCACTAGCCTCTATAAATAATTTGCTAGACCTAGCGCATGTTATTGTTAATAACTTAGATACAACTTATAGTTATAAAGAAATAAGCAACATCATAGGCACTGACCAAAATCTTTTAGCAAAGTTATTTTCGGTTTATGATTATCAAAATGAAGTAACAACAATGAGTCCTTTAGAATTTACCAACTTAATATTAAAAAATAAAGACAATGAATTATTAAAAGGGAAAATATCTGATATTAGTGAATTATCTTTAGTTAAAGAAGTAATGACATCAACTCTAAGTAACAAAAAATACACATCTTCTAATTTAAGTTCTTTATTAAATATAGATAATAATACTATGAGTTTGTTATTTAGTTTATATAATTCTAAGTATATAAAAGCTAATCAAGAAATATCTTTATATGATTATGTAAAATTTATTGTTAACGATGTAATGAATAACAACGATTATAAAGATCAATTTGATAATCCTAAAAGGGAAAAATTAACAACTATTAATGAGATAATGAATAACTCTTTAAATGGTAAAAAATATACAGCTGATGAAGCTTATGCAGCATTAGATATATTAAGTGATAATTTAGATAAAAATCTCATCGAGTTAGTATATATGTATTATGGTAGTAATAAAGAATATGATAATTCATGGAAGATGACAATTGAAGAATTTATAAATTATCTAAATTCTGATATTTTGCCTGATGCAAGATTTGCTGATTTTATAAGTTCTGAAAAAAAGGAAGAGATTATTGATTCTAAAAAGACAGTTGATAAGTCCAAAAATTTAATAGTATCAGATAAATATTCAAGAGTTGTCTTAAATACTAAATATGCTGCCGAAGATAATGACACTTACAATTTTATTAATTCCCTTGCAAATGACATAGGTAATAATGATGATATATACATTGTTGGGAATTCTCCTATGGCCGTAGAGATGAATAAAACTTTTAATAATGAGTTAAATAAGATTACAATTTTAACCATGATCTTTATCTTTATTGTGGTTGCTATAACATTTAAGGATCTAATTATTCCGTTTGTTTTAGTTCTTATTATTCAAACTGCGGTGTATTTAACCATGAGTGCTATTTCTATAACTGGTGGATCAGTTTATTTTATATCTTTATTAATAGTTCAAGCAATACTAATGGGAGCAACCATAGATTATGCAATTGTTTATACATCTTATTATCGTGAATCAAGATTAAAAATGGGAATTAAAGATTCGGTAATTAATGCATACAATAAGTCAATTCATACGATAATTAGTTCATCATCGATATTAATAATTGTTACTTTAGTAGTAGCGGGTTTTGCCTCAGCCATAGCCGCTAAGATATGTGAAACTATTTCTCAAGGTACTTTCGCATCAGTAATATTAATTTTATTTGTATTACCTGGTGTACTGGCTTTTACTGATAAATTGATTTGTCGAAAAGATTGTTATAAAAAAGAAAAAAATAAAAATTAAGATATCCTTACTTGCCTATGACAAGTAGGATTTTTTTATATCAAAAAAAGTTAGTCAATGACTAACCTTTGTAAAATGTCAATCGGCATCTGTCATAGTATGTATCATATTGTCTAAGCGTTTTTGCTCCTGTAAAAGTTAGTATTTTTTCTTTACTAACTTCGTAATTTGTTTTTTATTATTTCTTTTACTTTTTTTCCATTCAAATGGAATTACATCTTTTAAAGCTTCGCTGGTAGTTATTGTAGGTCTTTTTAATTGAAAAAAACCTTTAGGGAATTTAGTAATTTCTTTTTTTTCCATTATCAATAACCTCCTTATTCTAATATTATTATATCCAAAAAAAGTGAATATAACAACTAAGAAACTGGGACTTATTTTAACAAATTGTAAGAAGCTTGTCAAATTATAAATTTGTAATAACGTTTCGTTCTTTATTTTTATCGTGAAGTTTAATAATTAATTGTACAAGTTCATCTAGTAATTCAGCATCCATATGTGCTATAACTTTGTATTCAATTTTCTTTTTGCTAAAATAGAATAATTCATCTGCTCTTATGTAACCACCTTTAGAATTTATATTTTGCCCATGAATTTGTTCTGGTTTTATTTCCAAATTTCCTTCTATACTAAGTTTATGCTTTTTTTGCTTTTCATCGTGAAAACTACACATAATATTAGAAATAAAATCATATTCAAATCCTTCAATATAGTCTGGTTCATCATTTATAACTACAAAAGAATGTTTTGGAACTGTTATACCATTATTGTCTTTAAATTCTTTGACTACTATAATATCACCTAATTTACACATCATTCATCACTTTCCTTTCTTGTCATTTTATAATAAAACCTAAACCATATATACTTTTAAGTATATAAAATAAATTAGCATTATACTATGATGTTACTGATATTAAACCGTCGGAAAAATATATAAAAATGATCGACAACGATAAACTAGAAAAAACTAGCACCGCTTTAATTCGGTCATTTATTAAAGGCAATATAACATAATCTAAAGATAATGTCAAATTGCCAAACAAATCTCCATTGACACAGGGGGGGGGGTAGAGTGTTATAAGAATAATAGGGTGACCTATATGAAG